>JAEZKX010000049.1 GCA_023436025.1 Pseudomonadota bacterium
GCGGCGCGCCTGGCGCAAGCCGCCGACGCGGCCGGCGCCGCGTGGGCGGCGACGGTGCGCGCACTGGCCTTCGAGCCAATTGCCACGGTCTATGCCAGCGGCGGGCCGCGCCTGTCCCTGCCGATGCTGGCCCTGCGCAGCGGCCCCGGTGCGCCGGCCCAGTTCGTGTTCGACCGTGCGCAGCTGGGCGGCCCGCCGGGGCTGCTCGCGTTCGTCGCGAGCGCCTGCGGCACCGACCGCGACCGCATCGAACGCGAAGTCGTGGCACAGGCCGCGGCGGTGGGATGGCAGGTGCAGCCGCTCCAAACGGTGGTGGAAAAGCGCGCCACCTTCGCCTGCGTGCCGGGCCTGCTGCGGCCCGCGCAGGACATCGCGACCGGCCTGCTGGCCTGCGGCGACTACGTGCAGGGGCCCTACCCCGCCACGCTGGAAGGCGCCGTCCGCACGGGGCTGGAAGCGGGGCGCGCGCTCTGAGTCAGGCGCGGCGCCGGTCGCCGCGCAAGTAGCGCGCATACGGCCCGCTGCTGGTGGCGGCCGCGCGCTGCGCGCCGTCCCTACCAGCCGCGGCACGCAGTTCGCTCGGCGTCATGCCGTACTCCCGCCTGAACGCGCGGCCGAAATCCGACAGGCTGCTGAAACCGCTGGCGTACGCCACCTGCGCGATCGGGTGCGCAGGCTGCTGCACCAGTTGGTCGCGCGCGGCGGCGAGGCGGCTGCGCCGGATCAGCGTTGCCGGGCCTTCCTCGCACGATGCGAAGGCGGCATAGAGCTGGCGGCGCGACAGGCCGAAATGCCGGCGCAACGCCTCGGGCGTGAGGTCCGGATCGCTGCGGTGCGCGTGGACGAAGGCCAGCAGCCGTGCGAGCAGGTCGTGCGGATCCGCACCGGCCGCGTGCGGGCGGCCGACCGCGCTCGCATGGCAGTCGCACAGCAGAGGCAGCAAGGTGTCCATGGCCTGCACCGCGTCGCCGGCGGCCAGGCCGCGCAGTTCGCGCAGGTACTGGCCCACCCATGCGGAAGCGAGGGCGCCCAGCCCGCGGCGGGTGTCCACCACGCTCGCATGGATGTCAGCGCCGCGCAGCCGCGGCCCGATGCGCTCGCGCGGCACGAAGATGCCCAGGGCTTCGTACGCGGGACGCTCCATCTCCACCGCTTGCTCCAGGTCCAGCGCCAGCATCTCGCCGCGGCGCACCACGCGTTCGCCGCGGCGGGTGCGTACCACCCCCGGGTCGCCAGCCAGGAAAAGCTGGAAGACATAGCCGCCCTGCCCCTCGCGGGAGATGCGCGCAAGCGTTCGGCGCAGGCGCACGGCATCGCTGCGGCAGCGCGAGAAGGTGACGTCCCCCACGGCGTGCAGGTCCAAGCGCCCGTCATACGGGTTGCGCGGCCACTCGGACGGCGGCAGCACGTCGATCACGCCGGCCATCCATTCCTGCCACTGCGCGAAGCGGCGCCGCGGCTGCACCTCGGCCAGCCGCAGGGCGCGATGCAGCACCGGCGAAGCGCCGTCGGGATCGGTGGAAGACACGGGAGGGAGGGACGGGGGGACGAGGAGCGGGGCATCTTAGCGTGGGACCCGCGCGGTGTGGTGCGCGCGGAGTCACCCTTGCGCGCGCCTGCGGAACCCGATGTCGAAACGGGGTGACGCAATGGCGACCCCGGCGCGCGGCCGCGTCTAGATTCCGCAACCGGGGGCGGGTGGCCCCGCCCCACCCGCCGACCGTACCGAGAAATACCGACCGATGAACTCCCCCCACCCGACCCAGCGTCACGCACGCACCATCCTCGCCCTGGCCTGCGCGGCCAGCCTGCTGGCCGCCTGCGGCGGCGGAGGAGACGGCGGCGCACTGCTCCACGAGCGCGTCGGCATCGCGCTGGAGTCCACCCCGGTGGCCGCGCCCGCCGTCGGCCTTCTCGCCGGCTTCGTGCACTTTGACCAGCCGGTGGAAGGTGCCGAGGTCACGCTGCGCACGCCCGAGGGGCAGATCCTGGCGACCGCGCAGACAAGCCGCAACGGCGACTTCCTCCTGGAAGCCCCGGCAAGGCTGCCGCGCGACTTCCTGCTGACCGCCACTGGCGCGGGCGCCACGCCGCCCTTCGCGGGCACGCTGATGCTGGTGCAGGACGACTTCGACAGCACACGGCCCACCCTGCGCATCGGCGTCGCGAGCACGCTCGCCGCCCACGTGCTTGACGCCGGCCTGCGCCGGCGCCCCGGCTACACGCCGGCCGAGGCCTTCGCCGACGTGCGTCGCTACCTCGGCCTTCCTGCGGGCTGGGACCTGGGGCGCGAGGATCCGCGCGACTTCGACGTGGACGCCTTCCTGCAGGAACAGGAAGGCCGGCCGCTGGACGAAGCACTGGCGGACCTGGCCGCGCGCATCGTCACCGAACCGGAGTTGGTGCGCCCCTACCGCCGCGTGCTGCTCGGCGGCGACCTCGCCGAGGACGCCATCGATGCGGCGCTGAACTCCGCGCTGGACCTCTCCGCGTACGGCCTGGAGTACCTGTCGCGGTTCGACCATCCGGTCACGGAATTCATCAGCGGCTGGGGCATGACCGCGGTCAACTGGCTCCGCGGGCCCGACCATTCCGCGCGCTTCGACCAGATCGACCGCAAGCTCCAGGAAATGTCGGGTGTGATCAACAGCATCGACCGCCGCGTGGCCCAGCTCGATGCGCAGGTGGCCGCGGGCTTCACACAGGTGCAGGCTGACCTGGAGCGGCTGAAGAAGGCGACCGAGCTGCAGGCCGTCACCGCGCGCTACCAGGAGGCCACGCAGCCGATCGCTGCTGCGCGCAAGGTGGTGCTGGGCCTGCATGACCGCTACCGGGCCCTGATCCGCGTGCAGCCCGGCCCGCAGACGCCCAGAATGCTGGACAACCTGGCCGAGGACATCATGCGCGAGGTGCCCCAGGTCATGCAGCAGTTGCAGGGCGCGCAGAAGGGGAACGGCCTGGCCCGGGTCACGTCCGCGGCCGCCACCTGGCACCAGCTGGTCGCCGCCACCTCGCCGCACTACCCCGTGGCCGTGGGCAGCGCGTTCTTCGACGCGCTCAACCAGCAGCAGGACCAGGTCGCCGGGCTGCAGGTGCTGGCGCTGAACCTGCTGATGGAAGCGCACAACTACGAACACAACAAGCGCAAGCCGGCAGACGCGCTGGACAACCTGCCCGGCAACATCTCGGACTATGCGCGCGACGCCTTCGAGGAGTACTCCGAAGTGATCCGCGACACGCAGTCGGTGGTGGCCTATCCGCGCATCGATCCCGGGCTGGTGGCGAACCTCTACACCGGACGCCTCTACGTGCGGCACGCCGCGGCCATCAAGATGGAACGCAACTGCACGCAGCTGCACCTGGCCTGGACGGAGCGTGGCAGCGCGGTCGCGCGGGAACTGCGCACGCCCACGCCCGACTGCGAATTCCGCTTCGTCAACGCCACCAACACCTTCAACGCGATGCGGCCGTTCGGCCACGACGACTGGTCGATCGCCGCGATGCCGGGCTTCGTCTGGGACCCCAAGCGCATCAACTTCGACGTCGCGGTGGAAGCGGGCTACGACTTCTCCGCGGTCTTCCGCCACACCCAGCAGGGCGCAGCCACGCAGATGATCGGGGTGGCGGGCGGGCAAGCGGTGAGCTACGCACCCATGTACCAGGCCGGCGGCTTCACGGTGTTCAGCCCGCCCGTCAACAGCCTGCGTCCGCTGCAGGAGGAGCACGCCAAGACGGGCCGGATCTACAGCGTCTTCTTCTCGCGCCCGATCCCCATCGATGAGCCGCTGGTGCGCCGCTGCAACGTGCGCACCACCGGCGAGGTGCAGTGCAGCTTCGGCTCCTAGCCGATCATTTCGCGCAAGGCGTCCAGGCTGGCGATCGTGACCTGTGGCGCCTGGGCATGGGGCCACGGCGCAGCACCGCGGTTGAGCCAGGCCGCCTGCATGCCGGCATTGAGCGCGCCCAGCACGTCGAGCGCTGCGTCATCGCCGACGTGCAGGACCTCCTGCGGCGTGACATCGACCGCGCCGGCCGCCGCATGGAAGATGCGTGGATCGGGCTTGCCGACCCCGAACGCGCGCGCGCTGATGGCGGCACGGAAGAACCGGCCCAGGCCCACCCGGGCGACGTCGGCATTGCCGTTGGACAGCGCCACCAGCGGAAAGCGCGCCGCCAGGAACTCCAGCGCCGGTAGCGCGTCCTCGTACAGCGTGACCTGGTGGCGCTCGGCGAAGAACACCTCGAAGGCGGGCTCGGCCAGCAGCGGGTCCTCGCCGGCGCGGTACAGCGCCAGGCGGATCGATTCGCGCCGCAGCGCGCTCATGTCGTGGTGCAGGTCCGGCCGCGAGATCGCCATGTGTTCGCGGATCTCGCGCAGGGCCGCGGGGCTCGAGAACAGCGCCGCGGTCATCGGCGCATGCTGGCCCAGCCAGTCGTGCAAGGCCTTCTCGGCCCGCTCGATCGTGGGCCAGATCGGCCAAAGGGTGTCGTCGAGGTCCAGCGTGACGGCGCGGATGCGAGCCAGGTCGAGCATGCGGCGAGAATACTTCATGGCCGGCAACCCTTCCCCACCCGCCTCGACGGCGGTCCTCCTGTGCAACCTGGGCACGCCCGACGCGCCCACGCCCGCCGCCGTGCGGCGCTACCTGGCGCAGTTCCTCGGCGACCCGCGCGTCGTCGAGATCCCGCGCATCGCCTGGCTGCCGCTGCTGTACGGCCTGATCCTGCCCCTGCGCGGCGCGAAGTCGGCCGCCAAGTACCGCACGGTCTGGCTCGACGAGGGCTCGCCGCTGAAGGTGTGGACCGCGCGCCAGGCCCAGGCCCTGCAGCAGCACCTGGGGCGGCGCGTGGCGTACGCGATGCGCTACGGCACGCCCTCCATCGCCGCGCAGCTCGACGCGCTGGTCGCCGAAGGCGCGCAACGCATCCTGGTGCTGCCCGCCTACCCGCAGTACTCGGGCACCACCACCGCCAGCGTCATCGACGCGGTCAACGCCTGGAGCGCGCGCCAGCGCGTGGTGCCGGAGTTCCGCTTCGTCAACCGCTACCACGACGACGCCGGCTACATCGGCGCCGTGGCGCAGCGCGTGCAGGCGTACTGGGCGCTGCATGGCCGGCCGGACCACTTCGTCATGAGCTTCCACGGCGTGCCGGAGCGTACCATCACGCTGGGCGACACCTACGAAGCGGAATGCCGCGGCACCGCGCGCCTGCTGGCGCAGCACCTCGGCCTGGCCGACGACCGGTACACGATCACCTTCCAGTCCCGCTTCGGCAAGGCCAAGTGGCTGGAGCCCTACACCGAGCCGACGCTGGAGGCACTGGCGCGCGCCGGCAAGGGCCGCGTCGACGTCGCCTGCCCGGGCTTCACCAGCGACTGCCTGGAGACGCTCGAAGAAATCGCGCAGGAAGGGCGCGATGCCTTCCTGCACGCCGGCGGCCAGGCCTTCCACTACATCCCGTGCGTCAACGACGACCCGGCATGGATCGAAGCCCTGGCCCGCCTGGCTGCGCGCAACCTCGCCGGCTGGGCCGAAGACCATCGGTAGCCCGTCATCGCCGTGCGGTGTGCGCGCGCAGCGAGCGCGCCAGGGTGCCGGCGCGCTCCTGCGGCAAGCGGATACGACGGCCAGCGGCGCGCTCGCTGCTGTCTCTTATACACATAA
>JAEZKX010000051.1 GCA_023436025.1 Pseudomonadota bacterium
CCCGGGCCTTGTCCAGCGCCCAGCGCAGGCCCACCAGCTCGCGCGGGCGCACCTGGCGCAGCGCCAGCCGCGCGGTGATGCGCTCGACGTCGCTCACGCCCTTGAGGTCGGCGCGCAGCTTCTGCCACAGGCCCTCGCGCAGCGCCGCGATGGCCTCCAGCCGCTGGCTGGGCACGGTGCGATCGCGCGGCGGCTCCAGCAGCCAGCTGCGCAGGGCGCGGCTGCCCATGCCCGTCATGCAGGTGTCCAGCAGGGAGAAGAGGGTGGGGCTGTCCTCCCCGCGCAGGGTCTGCACCAGTTCCAGGTTGCGGCGCGTGGCCGGCGGCAGCTCCAGCCGTTCGCCGTCGCGCACCACCTGCAGCTGGCGCACGTGGGACAGGGCGCGGCCCTGCGTGTGTTCCGCGTAGGCCAGCAGCGCCGAGGCCGCGGCATGGGCGTGCAGCAGCTCCTCGGCCTGCCAGGCCCCCAGGCCGGCGGCGTCGAGCTGCTCCAGCAGCTTGCGCCGCCCCAGGCCGGCGTCGAACTGGAAGTCGGGGCGCTGGGTGAGGGGCAGGGCCGCGCCCATGCGCAGGCCCTGCAGGCGCTGGGCGAAGGCGGGCGTGATGTCGGCGCTGTGCAGCAGCTCGCTGGGCCCGATGCGCGCCACCCAGTCCTCCAGCGCGGTGGCCTCGCACTCGGCCAGCTGCAGCGCGCCCTGGGTTACGCTCAGCCAGGCCAGCCCCACCTTGTTGCGCGGGCCCTGGTGCACGGCCAGCAGCATGGCCTCGGCCTTCTCGGTGAGCAGCTCGGTGTCGGTCAGCGTGCCGGGCGTGACCACGCGCACCACCTTGCGCTCCACCGGCCCCTTGCCGGCGCCGACCTCGCCCACCTGCTCGCAGATGGCGACCGACTCGCCGGCGCGGATCAGGCGCGCCAGGTAGCCCTCCGCCGAGTGGAAGGGCACGCCCGCCATCACCACCGGCTCGCCGGCCGACATGCCGCGCCGGGTCAGCGTGATGTCCAGGAGGCGCGCCGCCTTCTCGGCGTCGTCGTAGAACAGCTCGTAGAAGTCCCCCATGCGGTAGAACAGGAGCACGTCGGGATACCCCGCCTTGAGCGAGAGGTACTGCGCCATCATGGGCGTGTGCTTGCCGAGGTCGGCGGCGGTGTTCTGCGTCATCTGCAGCAATTATCGCGGGCCGCGATCCGCGCTTTCGCTGGCCGGATCGGCGCTTTTCGGGGCCGAAGCGCGTCGTCCGCGCCGCTGCGTCCTCTACACTGCCGGCCATGTCACTGGCGTCGATGCTCCTGCTGCCCTTCATTGGCAGCCTGCTGGCGGCGCTCCTTTCCACGCGCGAGCGCAATGCCCACGCCGTCCTGGCGGGGGCGGTGGCCCTCGGCGTGGCAACGAGCCTCGCCTTCCTGTTCCCGCGCATTGCCGACGGCGGCGTGGTCGTCGAACGCATCTCCTGGTTGCCCAGCCTGGGCATCGACCTGGTGCTGCGCGTCGACGGCTTCGCCTGGCTGATGGGCATGATGGTCGCCGTCATCGGCGCCCTGGTGGTGCTGTACGCGCGCTACTACCTGTCGCCCGACGATCCGGCGTCGCGCTTCTATTCGCTGCTGCTCGGGTTCATGGGCGCGATGCTCGGCGTGGTCATCTCGGGCAACCTGGTGCAGCTGGTGGTGTTCTGGGAGCTCACCAGCCTGTTCTCGTTCCTGCTGATCGGGTACTGGCACCACCGCAAGGACGCCCGCCGCGGCGCCCGCATGGCCTTCGTGGTCACCACCACCGGCGGCCTGGCGATGCTGGCCGGCATGCTGCTGCTCGGGAACGTGGTCGGCAGCTACGAGCTGGAGGCGGTGCTGGCGGCCGGCGACCAGGTGCGCGCGCACCCGCACTACCACCTCATCCTGGTGCTGGTGCTGGCGGGGGCGCTGACCAAGAGCGCGCAGTTCCCCTTCCATTTCTGGCTGCCGCACGCCATGGCGGCGCCCACGCCGGTGTCGGCCTACCTGCACTCGGCCACCATGGTGAAGGCCGGCGTGTTCCTGCTGGCGCGCCTGTGGCCGGTGCTGTCCGGCACCGACGCCTGGTTCTGGATCGTCGGCGGCTGCGGCCTGACCACCCTGCTGCTGGGCGCCTACGTGGCCATGTTCCAGAACGACCTCAAGTCGCTGCTGGCGTATTCCACGCTCAGCCACCTGGGGCTGATCACCCTGCTGCTGGGGATGAACAGCCCGCTGGCGGCGCTGGCGGCGGTGTTCCACATCGCAAACCACGGCACCTTCAAGGCTTCGCTGTTCATGGCGGTGGGCATCATCGACCACGAGACCGGCACCCGCGACATGCGCAAGCTCCACGGCCTGTACCGCTACATGCCGGGTACCGCCAAGCTGGCCATGGTGGCCTGCGCCGCGATGGCCGGCGTGCCGCTGCTCAATGGCTTCCTGTCCAAGGAGATGTTCTTCGCCGAGACCGTGCACCTGCACGCGACGCCGCTGGCCGAATTCCTGCTGCCCGCGGCCGCCACCGTGGCCGGCCTGTTCGCGGTGGTGTATTCCCTGCGCTTCGGCTGGGGCGTCTTCTTCGGCGATCCGCCGACCGACTGCCCGCGCACCCCGCACGAGCCGCCGCGCTGGATGCGGGTGCCCATCGAGCTGCTGGTGCTGACCTGCATGGTGGTCGGCATCGCGCCCAACCTGGTGATGCGCAACGTGCTCGACGCCGCCGGGGCCACGGTGGTGGGCGGCACGCTGCCCGAATACAGCCTGGCGGTGTGGCACGGCTTCACCCTGCCGCTGGCCATGAGCCTGGTGGCGCTGGCAGGCGGCGTGATCATCTACATCCGCTTCGGCCGCCTGCTGCGCGACGGCTCGCCGCGCGCGCCCCTCATCAGCTGGGCCGACGGCCGCCGGGTGTTCGAGGTGACGATGTCGCTGCTGACCACCGGCGCGCGCAAGCTGCTGCGGCGCACCAGCAGCACGCACCTGCAGGTGCAGATGCTGTGGATGGTGGTGGTGGCCGGCGCCACCGCGCTGGCCGCGGTCCTGGTGGTGCCGCTGGAATGGGGCGACCGCGACCGCGTGCCGACCACGCTGCCCTTCATCGTGCTGTGGGGCGTGGGCGCGGCGTCGGCCATCGGCGCGGCCTGGCAGGCCAAGTTCCACCGGCTGGTCGCCGTGGCGCTGCTGGGCGTCACCGGCCTGGTGCTGTGCATCACCTTCGCCTGGCTGTCGGCCCCCGACCTGGCCCTGACCCAGCTGGCCGTGGAGACCGTGACCATGGTGCTGCTGCTGCTGGGGCTGCGCTGGCTGCCCAAGCGGGTGGAGCAGGACGACCCGCGCACCGAGCGGCGCAGCCGCTGGCGGCGCGGGCGCGACCTCGTATTGGCTGTGGCCATCGGCGCCGGGCTGGCGGCCCTGTCGTACGCCCTGCTCACGCGCACCGGCGCCCAGAGCATCTCGCCCTTCTTCCTCGAGAACGCGCTGCCGCGCGGCGGCGGCACCAACGTGGTCAACGTGATGCTGGTGGACTTCCGCGCCTTCGATACGCTGGGCGAGATCACCGTGCTGGCGGTGGTGGCCCTGACCATCTTCGCGCTGCTGCGGCGTTTCCGGCCGCCGCGCGAGGTGATCGACCTGCCGGCGCAGCAGCAGGTGGTGGCCGG
>JAEZKX010000222.1 GCA_023436025.1 Pseudomonadota bacterium
CCGTATCCATCGTCCGCCCCAATGGTGCGCTCGCTGCGCGAGCACACCCTACGGGCCCCGGGCCACAGGCCACAGGCCACAGGCCACAGGCCACAGGCCACAGGCCACAGGCCACAGGCCACAGGCCACAGGCCACAGGCCACAGGCCACGGGACTAGGCGGCCCGCACCGCGCCGTCCACGAACACCTTCAGCTCGCCCGGCTGGAACTGCGTCCAGGCCTCGTCCACCGTCAGCGGGGCGGTGACCACCACGGCCACCTTGTCGTCGGGCGTGGTGTTGCGGGCGAAGTCCATGCTCACGTCCTCGTCGGCCAGCTTGGCATGGGCGAAGGGGTGTTTGCGTTCCACGTACCAGAGCTTGGTGGAGCAGTGCGCCCACAGCGCGTCGCCGTTGGACAGCAGGAAGTTGAAGCGGCCGTGCCGCGCGATGCGCGGGGTCAGCTCGCGCAGCGTCAGCGTGAGTTCGTCCACGCTGGGCACGCCGGCGTGCGACTTCCACATCTCCTGCATCAGCCAGCAGAAGGCGCGTTCGCTGTCGGTGCTGCCTACCGGGCGGAAGTTCGCATGCAGGCGCGGGTGGAAGTCCTGCAGGTCGCCGTTGTGGGCGAACACCCAGTAGCGTCCCCACAGCTCGCGCACGAAGGGGTGGCAGTTCTCCAGCGCGATGGCGCCCTGCGTCGCCTTGCGGATGTGGGCGATGACGTTGCGGCTCTTGATGGGGTAGCGGCGGATCAGCTCCGCCACCGGCGAATCGCAGGCCGGCTGGTGGTCGACGAAATGGCGCAGGCCCAGGCCCTCGAAGAAGGCGATGCCCCAGCCGTCGGCATGTTCATCGGTGCGGCCGCCGCGCTGGCGGAAGCCGGCGAAACTGAACGTGATGTCCGTCGGCGTGTTGCAGTTCATCCCCAGCAGCTGGCACATGGACGCATTATTGGGCAGCGGCGGCTGGCGCGGGGCGCTCGCGCAATTGCAGCGCGGCCACCACCGCCAGCGCGCAGATCGCCGCCAGCAGCACAAAGGATTCGTTGAAGGCGGCCAGCCGCGCGGGGCTGGTGCCGGGGTGCGCCAGGCTGTCGCCATGCGCGGCCATGCGCCACTCCAGCACGATGGCGCACAGGCTCACGCCGGCGGCGCCGCCCAGCATGCGCAGGAAGTTGATGGCGCTGGCCGCCTGCGGGATCAGCGCCTTGTCGACGCCGCGCATCGCGCCCACGTTGAGCGAAGGCAGGATGAAGCCCAGGCCGATGCGCCCCAGGATGGCCCAGGCCACCAGCACCCACAGGCCGGTCTGCAGTCCCACCGTGGGCATCAGCGCGAACGACAGCGCCAGGAGCGCCAGGCCGCCCGTGACCATCACGTAGGTCGGCAGGCGGCTGCTCAGGCGGCCGGCGATGCCGATGGTGATGGCCAGCACGATGCCCGAGGGCAGCAGGATGGTGCCCACGTGCGAGGCCGGCAGGGCCAGGCCCAGCTGCATGTACACCGGCAGCAGGTAGGTGGAGCCGAACAGCGCCACGCCGTAGATGAAGGCCACCAGGCTGCCGGCGGCGTAGGTGCGGTAGCGGAACAGGGCCAGGTTGATCAGCGGGTCGCGGCCACTCGCGCCCGCGCGCCTGAGCCAGGCGATCAGCACGCCGAAGGCCAGGGCCGATCCGCCCAGCAGCGCCGCCGCGGCCCAGGCCGAGGGGCCGCGCAGCTCGATCAGGCCGTTGAGCAGGCACAGCGTGCCGATGCCGCCCAGCAGCAGGCCACGCCAGTCCAGCCGCAGCCCGCGGCGTTGCGCCTCGCCGCCGCCGGGGGCGGCATCGGGCACGTAGCGGTAGCCCATCCAGATCGACACCAGGCAGAAGGGGATGACCATGAAGAAGATGGAGCGCCAGCCCCACAGGTCCACCAGCACGCCGCCGATGCTGGGGCCCAGCGCCGGCGCCAGCACCACGCCCATGCCGAACAGGCCGCTGGCGCGCCCCTGCTCGTGCGGCTCGAAGGCGCGGATCATGATGATGGCGGGGATGGGCTGCACCACGCCGGCGGCCAGGCCTTCGGCCACGCGCGCCACCATCACCAGCGTGAAGTCGCCCGCCAGACCGCCGGCGATGCCGCCGGCCATCAGCAGCAGCATGGTGCCGATGTAGGTGCGCAGGTAGCCGAAGCGCCCCAGCAGCCAGGGCGTGGTCAGCATCGAGACCGTCATGGCCACCATGAAGCCGGAGCTGACCCACTGCGCGCGGTCCTGCGTCAGTGCGAAGTGCTGGCTCAGGTCGGGAATGGCCACGTTGACCACCGTGGACGACATGACCGAGGCCATGGTGCCGAGCATCACGGAGATCAGCACCAGCCAGCGGTAGCGCGGGCCGTGCCGCGCCTGCAGGGCGGCGATGGAATGGTCGACGCTCACGCCGGCGCCGACCCGCGGGCGCAAGCGGCGCAGATGCAGGCCTCGCCGCGGGACTCGACCGGCACCCGCGCCAGCAGCGCGGCGCCGAACTCCACCTGGGCGCACCAGCACGCGCCCTGGGGCACGCGGGTGGCGCGTTCCAGTTCGCGGGCGCAGCGGTTGTCGCCGCCGCACAGCGGACAGCGGGTGGCATCCGGCAGGGGTGCGGTCGTCGGCATGCGGCCAGTTTACCGGCCGCGCGATACTCGCCGCCATGGACGACCTTGCGCTCGTGCCCGCCGATGCGGTGCTGCCCGCCGACCTGCACGCGGCCTTCCGCGCCGCTTTCGCCGACTACCTGATCGGCCCGTTCGACGTGCCGCTGGAGCAGTGGCCGCGCTTCCTGGGCCGGCAGGGCGTCGATCTGGCGGCCAGCCGGGTCGCGCTGCGGGGCGCCGCCATCGCGGCCTTCTGCTT
>JAEZKX010000179.1 GCA_023436025.1 Pseudomonadota bacterium
CGCCAGCGCGCCAGCCAGGCGCGCGCGGGCGCGGCATCGGCCATCAGCGCGAGTAGCTGCAAGGCCTCGTCGTCCTCTGCCGCCGCGGCCAGGCGCCGCCAGGCGAGCGTGAAATCGACCTGCTGCGCCTGCAGCAGCGCCAGCCAGTCCGCCACCAGCGCCGCGTCGGCGGCGTCCTCGCTCGCCAGGCCCAATTTGGCCCGCTGGCCGCGCAGCAGTTCGGCTTCGTACCAGTCCATGAACGCCTTGAGCACCTCGGTCGCTTCGCCGATCGCGCGTTCGGTGGCGGCTTCGTCGTCGGGGTTGGCCAGCAGCGGCAGCAGCGTCTCGGCGAAGCGCGCCAGGTTCCATTGCGCGATGAAGGGCTGGTTGCCGTAGGCATAGCGGCCGCCCTGGTCGATGGAGCTGAACACCGCCTGCGGATCGTAGGCCTCCATGAAGGCGCAGGGGCCGTAGTCGATGGTCTCGCCCGACAGCGCCATGTTGTCGGTGTTCATCACGCCATGGATGAAGCCCACGTTCATCCACTGGGCGATGAGCGCGGCCTGGCGCCGCGCCACCGCCTCCAGCAGCGCGAGGTAGCGGTCGGGCCGGCCCGCCAGCGCGGGGTCGTGCCGCTGGATGGTGTACTCGGCCAGCACGCGCAGCTTGTCGCGCTCGCCGCGCGCCGCGAAGTACTGGAAGGTGCCCACGCGCAGGTGGCTGGACGCCACGCGGGTGAGCACCGCGCCCGGCAGCACCTTCTCGCGCCGCACCGGCTCGCCGGTGGCGGCCACGGCCAGGGCGCGCGTGGTGGGAATGCCCAGCGCATGCATGCCTTCGCCGATGAGGGCTTCGCGCAGCATCGGCCCCACCGCCGCCTTGCCGTCGCCGCCGCGCGAGAAGGGCGTGCGGCCGGAGCCCTTCAACGCGATGTCGCGGCGCTGTCCCGCGCGGTCGATGATCTCGCCCAGCAGGACCTGCCGGCCGTCACCGAGCTGGGGCGAGAAGCCGCCGAACTGGTGGCCGGCATAGGCCTGGGCCAGCGGTTCCGCGCCGGCGGGAACGGTGTTGCCGGCGAAGATGGCGGCGCCCTCGTCGCCGGCCAGCGCGGCTGGATCCAGGCCCAGCTCCTCGGCCAGCGCGTGGTTGAGGAACAGCAGGCGAGGCGCCGGCACCTGGGCCGGCTGCCATGGCATGGAAAAGCCCGGCAGGTCGCGGGCGTAGCTGTTGTCGAAGCGGAAGGAGGGGGAGCCGGCGCGTTGCATGGGGCCAGTGTGACAAAAGCCGGGTCACCCTGCCGTGGGCGCTTGCCGCACCCTTGCCGGCGGCAGGGCCGACGCCGGCGCCGGATGCGGCCTCGAGCGGGAGCGACGGAGCCGCGCACTCGCGCGCGGCAGCGGTGTCGCGCGGCCACAGGCGATGCGCGCGGCGCCGCTCAGCCGGACTTGGAGGAGGACGAGGACCAGCGCGGCAGCGTGTAGCCCGTCAGCAGGACCAGGACGCGCAGGCCGGTGGCGGTGGCAGCGGCCAGGAAGAACACCCAGCCGGGCGCGATGCCCGCATGGGTTGCCAGCACGAAGACCCAGCCGCCGACGAAGGCGCAGACCGCATAGGGCTGGTGGTCGTGCAGCGCCGTCGGGATCTCGTTGCACACGATGTCGCGCAGGACGCCACCGACCGTGGCGGTGACCACGCCCATGAGCACGGCGACCACGCCGGGCAGGTCCTGCGCCAGGGCCAGCTGGGTTCCGCTCGCGCTGAACAGGCCCAGGCCCAGCGCGTCGGGCCACTGGATCGCGCGTTCCGTCGGCGCGAAGTGGTTGGCGCGCAGGAACAGCATGGCGGCGATGCAGACGGCCAGCAGCGCCCACAGCCATTCGGGGTTCGCGGCCCAGATGAAGGGTCGCCGATCGAGCAGCACGTCGCGCACGGTGCCGCCGCCGAAGGCCGCCAGCCCGCTGACCACGCACACGCCCACCACGTCCAGCCGCTTGCGCGCCGCCGCGAGCAGACCGGACAGGGCGAACGCCAGCGTCGCGGCCGCCTCGATGGCAAGGTTCAGCCAGGAGAGGTAGGGTTCGGGGGGCATGCACGGATTGTGCGCGGTGCGCAGGCGGGGCCGCCGTGCCCCGTCACCCTCCTCGTCACGGCGCCGCGATCTTGACGCGGAAGTCCGCCTCGCCCGCCGACCGCAGGAAGGCCACCGCGCACGACAGCCCCGGGTCCGCCGCCTTGTAGACCGTGCCGCAACGTGCCGGATCGATCTCCAGCTGCACCGGCGCCGGCAAGGCATCCGCGGCTGCGCGCGGCGCCGCCGCCGCGTCCGCCAGCAGCGGCAGGTCGGGCGTGACGCCGACCCGGTTGACGGTGCGTCCGGACGGTCCGTGGTAGTAGGCCGAGGTCAGCTTCAGCGCGCCGTTGCCCTCGTCGCCCAGGCCGTAGGTGGTCTGCACCGTTCCCTTGCCGAAGCTGCGCTGGCCCATGACGGTCGCCCGGCCGTTCTCCTGCAAGGCGGCCGCGACCAGTTCCGAGGCCGAGGCCGAGCGGCGGTCGATCAGCACCACCATGGGCGCGCCGGCCAGGCTCTCGCTGGGATCGGCACGCCAGACGCGCTGGCTGGCCGGCGTGCGGCCGCGCATCGAGGCGATCTCGCCTTCCTTCAGGAAGAGGTCGGCCACGGACACGGCTTCGCGCACCAGCCCGCCCGGGTTGCCGCGCAGGTCGAGCACCACCGCACGCGGCATGCCGGCGGCAGTGGCGGCGTCGATGGCCTGCTGCAGCGAGGCGGCGACGGCGCTGGTGAAACTGCCCACGCGCAGCACGAGGACGTCGCCTTCCATCGACCAGCGCACGGCCTGGCGGCGGATGGTGTCGCGCGTGAGGGCGACGGTCTGGTCCTCGCTGCTGCCCGCGCGGCGGAAGGTGAGCGACACGCTGGTGCCGGGCTGGCCGCGCATCAGCGAGATGGCATCGGCCAGCGCCACGCCTTGCAGCGGCGTGTCGTCCACCCGCACCAGCAGGTCGCCGGCGAGCAGGCCGGCGCGCTCGGCGGGGCTGTCGGGCATGGGCGCCGTGACGCGCACGCCGCCTTCGCCGGCTTCCACCTGCAGCCCCAGGCCGCCGAAGCTGCCGCTGGACTCGCTGCGCAGGTTGGCATGGCCGCGGGCGTCGAGGTAGCGCGAATGCGGATCCAGCGCGGCCAGCGCCGCGTTCATCGCCTTGGCGAAGACCTGGGCCGGGTCGCCGCCCTGGCCGGCGAGCGGCTCCAGCGTCGCCAGGGCTGCCGTGGCCAGGGGTGCGAAGTCGACCTCGGTGGCGTGGTTGCGCTCGACGCGTTGCAGGACGGCGGCCAACAGGTCGTGGTGCCGGTCGGCCTGCGGCCCCGGCGCCACCGCCCGGGCATAGGCGGCGCGCAGGGCAGCGAGGGTTTCGTCGTAGGTGGCGGGCGCGGCGAAGGCGGCGCCGGCGGCGAGCAGGAGGGCGGCGAGCGCGCAGGGGCGCAGCAAGGCAAGCGGGCGACTCATGGTACGGCGGGAGAGCAGCGGCTGGAGGGGGCAGTATGGCACTGCTGGGGGGCCCATGCGATTCCCGGCGGCCGCTACAGGTCCTTGAGGTCGCGGTGGATGGCCGCCGCGGTCTTGAGCAACTGCGGGACCAGCTTGGCCAGCACGTCCTCGAGCCGCCAGCGCGGCGTGGGCACGGCGATGTTCACGGCGCCCAGCGGATGGCCGCGCAGGTCGAGCAGCGGCGCCGCCACCGAGACGTCCCCGACGAAGGCTTCCTGGTCGTTGAGCGCGTAGCCCTGTTCGCGCGCGGTGTCGATCGCGGCGCGCAGGCCGGCGAGGTCGGTGACGGTGCTGCGCGTCATCGCGGTGCGGCGCGCTCCCCGCAACAGTGCCTGCGCTTCGGCCGGCTCCATGCGCGACAGGATGGCGCGTCCCGCCGCCGTGCAGAAGGCCGGCAGGCGCGAGCCCACATGCAGGTCGACGCTGACCGCGTGCAGGCTGGGAAAGCGCGCCACGTACACGATCTCGTCGCCCTCCAGTTCCATCAGGTTGACGGTTTCGCCGGTGCGGCGGTTGAGCGCTTCGAGGTGAGGCTGCACCCGCTCGCGCAGGCGGTCGGTGGCCAGAACGGTATGCCCGAACTCCAGCATGCGGCCGGACAGGCGGAACGCCTTGGTCGCGGGATCCTGCCGCAGGTAGCCGAGCACGCGCAGCGTATGGGTGATGCGCTGCACCCCGCTGCGGTCGAGCCCGGATAAGCGGGCCAGGTCCGTCAGACCGACCGGCCGGCCTGCGGTGTTGAGCGCTTCCAGCACCTGGAAACACTTCGCGAGCGAGCCCAGGAACAGGCTGTCGCCTTCGGCGGCCGACGGCGCGCGGCGGCGGGCGGTCGCCAGGGGCGGGCTGGGGCGTGTCGTCATGCGGGGCTCAGCGCGGCACCGCCAGGGGGCCGTACAGGTCGGGACGGCGGTCGCGCCACCAGGGGAACTTCTTGCGCGCCGACGTCACCGCGTCCAGGTCGATCTGCGCGGTGAGCAGTTCGGGATACGCGCTGCCGGCCTCGGCCGCGATCATCCCCCGCGGATCCACCACCATGCTGCGGCCCAGGTGGTGGCGGGGCCCCTCCGTGCCGACCCGGTTGCACGCCAGCACGAAGACGCCGTTCTCGTAGGCGCGCGCGCGCAGCGGAACCTCCCAGATCGAGCTGCGCTGCTCGGGGTCGGCGTAGGTGGAGAACGCGATGGGCATCACGATCAGCTCCGCGCCCTGCAGGGCGAGCGCGCGCGACGCTTCCGGATAGAGCCGGTCGTTGCAGATCTGCACCCCGACGCGCGTGCCGGCCAGGGTGTAGGTCCGCAGCGTGGCGCCTGGCGTGAAATAGAACTTCTCGAAGCTGCCGGTGCCGCCCGGGCCGGCGCTGGGGAAGTAGGCGGGGATATGTGTCTTGCGGTAGCGGCCCGCTTCGCGCCCGTCCTCGTCATAGAGGAAAGCGCTGTTGAAGTAGCCGTCGTCGGCGCGCTCGGCGAAGGGCAGCACCAGCGCGATGCGATGCTTGCGCGCCTTTTCGCGCAGGCCCTGCAGGAGCGCGTGGTCTTCGCGGAGGAACCAGCGGTCGAAGTCCTCCTCCAGGCGGTTTGCGAAGAACGGCGTGAGGAACAGCTCGGAAAAGGTCAGCACCCGCACCTCGCGGCGCGCCGCCTCGTCAAGCATCGCGTGCGCGGCATCCGCAATGGCATCGAAGTCGCCATCGGCGACGCTGCCGGTCTGTGCCGCCGCCACGATGAGGGAATGTCCCATGGAAAAAGGCTCCATCAGTTATTGCATTCCAATAATCGCATATTGCCGTTCGATACACCAGCGGCTTACATTCATGCGGCCCGGGCGCGCTTTTTGCCTCGTCCCCCACTTTTCTGGAGAACGCCATGCAACGTCGTACTTTCCTTTTCGCGGCCGCCGCCGGCGCCCATGCCGCCGCCATTGCGCAGCCAGCGGCATGGCCCGTGCGTCCCGTGCGCGTGCTCATCGGCTACCCGCCAGGCGGAAGCACCGACGTGGCCGGCCGGCTGCTCGCGCAGCAGCTCGGCGCGCGGCTTGGCCAGCAGGTGGTGGTGGACAACCGAGCCGGTGCGGGCGGCACGGTCGCCGCGTCCGCCGTGGTGCGTGCCGATCCCGACGGCTACACGCTGCTGCTGGCGGCGTCGCCCGAGGTCTCGATCGCCCCCGTCACGATGAAGGCGATGCCCTACGACCCGGTGCGCGACCTGCAGCCGGTCACGCTGGTTGGGCAGGTGCCTTTCTTCCTGGTGGTCAACCCTGCGGTGCCGGCCGCCACGCTCGCCGAGTTCGTCGCCTACGCCAAGGCCCATCCCGGAAAGCTCAACTTCTCCTCGTTCGGCAACAACACGTCCAACCACCTGGCCGGGGAGCTGTTCAAGTCGCTCGCCGGTGTCGAGGCGGTGCACGTGCCGTACAAGGGCAGCGGCCCGTCGATGACCGACCTGATCGCGGGCCAGGTGCAGTACTCCTTCGATACGCCGCCGGCCGTGATGGAGCACGTGCGCGCCGGCAGGTTGCGCGCGCTCGCCGTGGCCACGCGCCAGCGCATGGGGAGCATGCCGCAGGTTCCCACGTTCGCCGAAGCAGGCCTGCCGGCGTTTTCCGGCGGCACCTGGTTCGGATTGTTCGCGCCGGCCAGGACGCCGCGCGCTGTGGTCGACAAGCTCAACGCGGAAACCGTCGCCATCCTCAACGCACCAGAACTGGTGCAGAACTTCAACGACCGCGGCATCGTGCCGTCGCCGCAGACCCCCGACGAGTTCGCGCGCTTCGTGCGCAGCGAGGTCGCCAAGTGGAAAGACCTCGCCGGCAAGGTCGGCATCGTCGCCGAGTAGATCACACTGGAAACCATGAGAACGCTGCTGACCCATGCGACGCTGATCGATTGCGTCGAGCCCCGGCCCAGGCCGGACGTGTCCGTGCTGCTGGAAGATGGACGCATCCGAGAGATCTTCCCGGCCGACGCCACGCCCGCGGTGGGTGATGCCGAGGTCATCGACCTCGAAGGCGCCTACCTGATGCCCGGCTTGTGGGACGTTCACATCCACCCGGACTACTTCCAGTCGTTGTCCGACATGCCGCTGCCAGACCAAGTGACGCTGTTCGGGCACCGGCTGCAGGCGGCGCTGTTCGATTCGGGCATCGTCGGCTTCCGCTGCGCTGGCGCCCACCACTACATGGATGTAGCCTGGAAGCGCGCGTTCGAGTCCGGCCAGTACGTGGGGCCGCGGTTGTTCGCATCTGGGCATTTCCTCACCACCACCGGTGGGCACTTCCTCACTTCGGGCCACGCGCTGGAAGTGGACGGTCCCTACGGGTGGGTGAAGGCGATCCGCGAGCAGATCAAGAACGGCGTGGATCACATCAAGCTGAACCTGTCGGGCGGCATCATGGGTCCAGCGTGGGACCTGCACAAGCACTCCTTCCTGCTGGAGGAGGAGCTGAAGGCGGCGTTCGACATCTGCAAGCTGCGCGAGTTCAAGGTGATGGCCCACGCCACCAACCCGGCGTCGGTGAAGGCGGCCATCCGCCTGGGCGCGCACAGCATCGAACACGGCTACATCCTCGACGACGAGTGCATCGAGCTGTTCCTGGAGCACGGCACCTGGTACGTGCCGACGCTGTCGATCAGCCATCTCACGCCTTCGCAAGCCACCAACGACTGGGAACAGCGCTGGGTGAAGAACCGCAATCTGGCGCATTCGCTGTGCTGCCGCGCCGATGCCGCGGCCGACGTCCACCAGGCCGGCTTCCAGAAGGCCCTGAAGGCCGGCGTGAAGATGGCGCTGGGCTCCGACATCCGGCCGCTGAAGGACGCCGCGCTGCTGGAGCTCGGCCTGTGGGTGCGCGACGGCGCGACGCCCTGGCAGGCGCTGGTGGCCGCCACGCGCAACGGCGCGGCCATCTGCGGGGTCGGCGACGAACTCGGAACGGTGGAAGTCGGCAAGATCGCCGACTTGATCGTGGTGGGCTCCAATCCGCTGGAAGACATCAACAACGTGCGGCGCCTGCAGCTCGTGCTGAAGGACGGGCGCGTCGTTTCGGACAAGCGCCGCAAGGCACGGTGACGCGATGACGGCTGGAATGCCCCGCATCGCGGTGCTTGGCGCCGGCGTGGTCGGCTGTGCCATCGCCTTGGAACTTCGCAAGCGAGGCGCCGACGTGGTGCTGGTGGATCGCGACGAACCCGGGAGCGGCTGCAGCTTCGGCAACTCGGGCGCGATCAGCCCCGGCTCCGTCGCGCCCCTGGCCATGCCCGGCGTGCTGGCTTCCGTGCCCGGGATGCTGCTGGACGACGAAAGCCCGTTGTTCCTGCCGCTTCGGCACCTGCCGGCGGCGCTGCCGTGGCTGCTGCAGTTCGTGGCGTCGGCCCGCCCGGCGCGGGTGGCCGCGTCGGCGGCGAAGCTGGCGGCAATCCACGCCGGCGCGCTCGATGCGCACGAAGCCATGGCGCGCGAGCTCGGCGTGCCCGAGCTGTTCCTGCGGCGCGGCCACCTGCACCTCTATCCCGACGCCGATGCGCTGGCCAAGGATGCCGGCGGCTGGCGCTTGCGGGAGCAATACGGCTTCCAGGTGCAGCAGCTCGATCGCGCCGGCATCCTGGCGCTGGAGCCTGGCATCGCGCCGCGCTACCACGTGGGCATGTACCTGGCCGACCACGCGACCATCCTCAACCCCTTGCGCTATGTACAGGCGATGGCGCGCGCCTACGCCGCCGCCGGCGGCCGCATCGTGCGCGGGCTGGTGCAGCGGCTGGAAGATGCGCCCGGCGGCTGGCGCGTGCAGGGCATCGGGGAGGACTGCTTCGACCATGCCGTGGTCGCCGCCGGCGCGTGGTCGAAGGCGCTGCTGGCGCCCTTGGGCGTGCACCTCGCGCTGGAAAGCCAGCGCGGCTACCACGTGCAGTTCGCGGGCGCGCGCGACGTGGTGTCGCGCACCGTGGTGCTGGCGGACCGCAAGGTGTTCGTGACACCAATGGAAGAGGGCCTGCGCGTGGGTGGCACCGTGGAGATCGCCGGCCTGCAGGCCCCGCCCGACGAGCGTCGCGCGGCCGTGCTCGCGCGCATCGCGCGCGAGAATTTCCGCGGTCTCGAAGCCGTGCCTTCACGCACGTGGATGGGGCACCGTCCCTGCATGCCCGATTCCGTGCCCGTGGTGGGCGCGGCGCCCGGCCGGCGCGGCCTGTGGATCGCGACAGGGCATGGCCACCTGGGCCTCACCGATTCCCTCAACACCGCGCGGCGCATCGCCGACGGCGTGCTGGGGTCGGGCGCCGCAGGACGTGCGGGCACGGAACTCGCTCGCACCTGAGTTTTCAGCAGTCGAGGAACCAAGCATGTCTCTTCCCATCTTCCGCCGCACCGTGTTCACCGCCATGGCCCTGGCACTTGCCGCTGGCTCCGCCTTCGCGCAAGCCTGGCCCGCCAAGCCGATCCGCCTCGTGGTGCCATTCCCGGCGGGCGGTTCCACCGACGTGGTCGGGCGCCTGGTCGGCGAGAAGATGGCGCTGGCGTTGGGCCAGCCTGTGGTCGTCGACAACCGCGCCGGGGCCGGCGGCACCACGGGATCCGACCTGGTCGCCAAGGCCGCGCCCGACGGCCACACCCTGCTCATGGGCACGAGCAGCACGCACGCCATCGCGCCCGCGCTGTATGCCAAGCCCCCCTACGATGCTGCGCGCGACTTCGTGCCGGTCACGCTGCTGGGCACCGCCACCATCCTGATGGTGGCGCATCCCTCGGTGCCGGCGAAGAACGTGGCCGACTTCATCGCGTATGCGAAGGCGCGTCCCGGACAGGTCATGTTCGGTTCCACCGGCAATGGCAGCGTGTCGCACCTGACGGCGGAGTACTTCAAGTCCCTGGCGGGCATCGACATGCAGCACATCCCGTACAAGGGCGACACGCCCATGACGCTGGACCTCGTGGCCGGGCGCGTGCACGTGGCCTTCGGCACCGCGGTGGCCTTCCTGCCGCACGTGCAGGCCGGCAAGCTGAACGCGCTGGCGGTGACCGACGCGCGGCCCTCGCCGGTGGCGCCGAAGCTGCCGACCGTGGGCTCTTCGGGCCTGGCCGGCTTCGAGGCGCTGCAATGGTTCGGGCTGTTCGCGCCGGCCGGCACGCCGCGCGAGGTGCTGGCGCGCTTGCATGCGGAAGCCGCCAAGGCGCTGCAGCTGCCCGAGGTGCAGGAGAGGCTGAAAGGGTTGGGCATGCAGATCGCCGGCGCCGGCCCCGATGCGTTCGCCGCGTTCCAGCGTGCCGAGGCGGCGAAATGGGGCAGGATCGTGCGCGACTCCGGCGCGAAGGTGGACTGAGGGAGCGGCGGCCGTTCGTCGCCGTGCCCGCGCCCGGTGCGCCTCGCCTGCCGCGCGGCGGGTACGATGCCCGTCCATGATCGTCGTCCACCACCTGAACCTGTCGCGCTCGCAGCGCGTCCTGTGGCTGCTGGAGGAGCTGGGCCTGCCCTACGAGGTGAAGCGCTACGAGCGCGATCCCAGGACGCTGTTGGCGCCGCCGGAGCTGCGCGCGGTGCATCCGCTCGGCCGCTCGCCAGTCATCACCGAGGGCGACTTCACGCTGGCGGAGTCCGGCGCGATCCTGGAGTACCTGGTGGAGCGCGCAGGTTCGACGCTGGCTCCGGCGCCTGGCACGCCCGAACGGGCGCGCTACCTCCATTGGCTGCATTACGCCGAAGGCACGCTGATGCCGCCCATGCTGATCAAGCTGGTGTTCGACCGCATCCGCACTGCGCCGGTGCCGTTCCTGGTGAAGCCGGTCACGCGCAAGATCGCCGACCAGGGCATGGACGGCTTCGTGCTGCCGCAGCTCAAGCGCCAGCTGGAGTACATCGAGGGCGAACTGGCGCAGCGGCCCTGGTTCGCCGGCGCCGAATTCTCCGCGGCGGACATCCAGATGAGCTATCCCCTGGAGGCGGCGCAGGCGCGCGTCGGGCTCGAAGGGCGGCCGAAGATCCAGGACTTCCTCGGGCGCATCCAGGCGCGCCCGGCCTACCAGCGCGCCCAGGCGAAGGGCGGTCCGTTCGGGGTGCCGTCGTTCGAATGAGGGCCCGTGGAGGGCCTGCCGCACGCCACGGAGTCCGGGCGCTTCACACCAGCAGCGCCACCACGTAGATCCCGATCATCATGAACGCCAGCACGAACTTGGCGAGCATGCCGGCGATGATCCCCATCCAGGTGGCGATGCCCACCCGCATCGCCTGCTCGCTGTTGCGGCGCGACAGGTATTCGCCCACCGCCGCGCCCACCAGCGGCATGAAGAACACGCCGACCAGTCCCATGAAGATGCCCAGCACGGTGCCGACCGCCGCGCCCAGCATGGCCAGCCGGCTGGCGCCGACCCGCTTGGCGCCCAGCAGCGCGGCGACGTAGTCCAGCACCCAGGCCACGATGGCGAGGATGGTCACCGCCGTGATGGCGATCCAGCCGACGCGGGTGAAGTCGTCGATCCAGGCGCCCAGCACGATGCCGGCCAGCACGAGGATGGTGCCCGGCAGGGCCGGCAGCACGATGCCGGCCAGGCCGATGACGATGAGCGCGGTGCTCAGGAGCCACAGCAGGGTGTCGTTCATCGGACGGTACGCGGCGCCTGGGCCGCGACAGGGTAGGAGCAGGGCATGGGCGCATGCTATACGCCGGCGCCCTTGAGCGGGTGCACGGCGGCCGGTGCCACTGCGCGCCAGCCCCCCACGCCTGCCCCGGCGTCCGCTTCGCATGGTGCGCTGTGGCAGCGTCATGGCTGCCATCGCGTGTCATGGTTTGCGCCTAGACTGTCCGGCATGCGCGCAGCCCGCCTGCTCACCATCCAGATGCTGCTGGAAACCCGCGGCCGCCTGAGCGCCAGCGCCCTGGCGCGCGAGCTCGAGGTGTCGGTGCGCACCCTCTACCGCGACATCGACGAGCTCACCAGCGCCGGCGTGCCGGTCTATGCCGAACGCGGCCGCGCCGGCGGCTTCCAGCTGTTGCCCAAGTGGAAGCCAGCGCTCACCGGCCTCACCCCTGGCGAAGCGGAGGCCGTGTTCCTCAGCGGCGTGGCCGGCCCGGCCGCGGAACTGGGCCTGGGCCCGCAGGTGGAGGCTGCACAGCTGAAGCTGCTGGCGGCGCTGCCGCCCGACTGGCGTGGCAAGGCGCAGCGCGCCAGTTCGCGCTTCCACCTCGATCCGGTGGACTGGTACCGCGAAGCCGATCCGACCCCCTTCCTCTCCGACGTTGCCGCCGCGGTCCTGCAGGAGCAGCAGCTGTCGCTGGCCTACGAGAGCTGGAAGGCCGACGTGCGGCGCGTCGTCGATCCGCTCGGATTGGTGCTGAAGGCGGGGATCTGGTACCTGGTGGCGGGCCAGCCGCAGCCACGCACCTACCGTGTCTCCAGCATCCGGGCGGCGCGCCTGCTGGACGGACCGGTGCGCCGCCCGCGCGACTTCGACCTGCGGCAGTGGTGGAGCGCCTCGGTGCGCCGCTTCGAAACTGGCATCTACACCGCGCAGGCCACCGTGGACGTGGTGACGCCGGGCGCGCGCGCCGACTTGCGCCGGGTCTGCGCCGCGGTGGCGCGCGGCGGCGATGCCGCGGACCCGACGCAGGCGCGCCTGCGCATTCCCATCGAGTCTGTGGAAC
>JAEZKX010000242.1 GCA_023436025.1 Pseudomonadota bacterium
CCGCCTGCTCGGCTGGGACATCTTCGCCATCGGGTCGGACATGAAGAGCCTGGGCGGCATCCTGCTGTGCGGCATCGGCGGCGGCGCCGGCGTGCAGCTGGCGCGGCGCTGGCGCGCCGCCCGCAGCCGGGAGCAGTGATGCGCAAGCCCGAACCCGTCACGCTCGAAGCGCCCGGCATCCGGCTCGAGCCGATGGCGGCCGGCCACGCCGCCGCCCTGGAAGCCGCGGCCCTCGACGGCGAACTGTGGAACCTGCGCGTCACCTCGGTGCCGGCGCCGGGCGAGGCCGAAGCCTACGTCGCCGCGGCGCTCCAGGGCCAGGCCGAGGGCCACATGCTGCCCTTCGTGGTGGTCGACAGCGCCAGCGGCCGCGTGATCGGCACCACCCGCTACCACGACATCGTGCCGGCCGTCGAACGGCTGGAGATCGGCTTCACCTGGTACGGCAAGAGCTGGCAGCGCACCCACGTCAACACCAGCTGCAAGCTGCTGCTGCTGCGCCATGCCTTCGACGACCTGGGGGCACGGGTGGTGGGCTGGCGCACCGACAACTACAACTTCGCCTCCCAGCGCGCCATCGAGCGCCTGGGCGCCCGCAAGGATGGCGTGCTGCGCCACCATGCGCTGCGCCGCGATGGCACCGTGCGCGACACGGTGATGTACAGCCTGGCCGCGGGCGAGTGGCCGGAGGTGCGGGCGCATCTTGCGCACCAGTTGTCCAAGCCACGCGAGGCCTGACATGCTGATCGACTTCTTCTACACCCTGCGCAGCGCCAAGCTGCCGGTCTCCGTCAAGGAATACCTGGTGCTGCTGGAGGCGGTGAAGGCCGGCGTGGTGGGGCCGCAGAGCGACGGCGCCTATGCCATCGACGACTTCTACTACCTCGCCCGCGCCGCGCTGGTGAAGGACGAGAAGCACTACGACAAGTTCGACCGCGCCTTCGCCGCCTACTTCAAGGGCGTGGAGATGGTGGCCGACTTCACCAGGGACGTGCCGCTGGAGTGGCTGCGCAAGAACCTCGAACTCGAGCTGTCGCCGGAGGAAAAGGCCAAGATCGAGAAGATGGGCTGGGACGAGCTCATGGAGACGCTGAAGAAGCGCTTCGAGGAGCAGAAGGAGCGCCACGAGGGCGGCAGCAAGATGATAGGCACGGGCGGCACCTCGCCCTTCGGCGCCTACGGCTACAACCCGCAGGGCATCCGCATCGGCCAGGACAAGGGCCGCAACAAGAGCGCGGTGAAGGTGTGGGACCAGCGGGCCTACAAGGACTACGACGACAGCCAGGAACTGGGCACGCGCAACATCAAGGTGGCGCTGCGGCGGCTGCGCAAGTTCGCGCGCGAGGGCGCCGAGGAGGAGCTCGACCTCGACGACACCATCCGCAAGACCGCCGCCAACGCCGGCTACCTCGACATCCGCATGGTGCCCGAGCGGCACAACAACGTGAAGGTGCTGCTGCTGATGGACGTCGGCGGGACCATGGACGAGCACATCCACCGCGTCGAGGAGATGTTCTCGGCCGCCAAGGCGGAATTCAAGCACCTCGAGTTCTACTACTTCCACAACTGCGTCTACGACTTCATGTGGAAGAACAACCGCCGCCGCTTCAGCGAGAAGTTCGCGACCTGGGACATCATCCGCAAGTACAACAAGGACTACAAGCTGGTCTTCGTCGGCGACGCGACCATGAGCCCCTACGAGATCCTGCAGCCCGGCGGCAGCGTCGAGTACAACAACGAGGAAGCCGGCGCCGAGTGGCTGCAGCGCCTGACCAATGCCTTCCCCAAGTTCGTCTGGATCAACCCCGAGCCGCAGGGCGTGTGGCAGTACCGGCAAAGCATCTCGGTCATCCAGCAGCTGATGAACCAGCGGATGTACCCGCTGACGCTCAAGGGCCTGGAAGAGGCCATGCGGCTGCTGAGCAAGTAGCCGCCGCGGCCATCAGGTGCCGGGGACGCAGCGCCCAGGCCGTTGCGCTCGCGCGGCGTCGTTCCGCCGTCTGGCCCACCACCAGAAGGGCCCTCCCCCTCTCCCTTCCCGTTGGCATCGCACGTCCTGGTTCCGCCGCCTTGCAGCTCTTCCGTTTCGATCGGCAGGTGCCCACGGCCGACGGGAAAACACGGGGTGGCGACAACAGCCAGCGGACCTCGCGCGGGGCAGTTCCATGCCTAGAATCGCGCTCCGCTGCCGAAAGGAGAGAGGCCGATGCTTCCCCATGTCTCCTGGACCGAGCTCGTACCCCTGGACACGCGCATCGCGCCGCGCGAGCTGACGCACGCGAATGGCAACATCTCGAATTTCGAGCTCGAGGTCATCACGCGGCTGGTCGCCTTCCACCAGCCGCGCATCCTGTTCGAGATCGGCACGTTCGACGGGAGGACCGCGCTCAACATGGCGGCCCATGCGGCGCCGGACGCCCGCGTCTTCACGCTGGACCTGCCGCCGCAGCAGGACGCCGCACTCCCGCTGGAAGTCGGCGACCGCCTCTTCATCGACAAGCCACGCTCGGGCGCCCGCTTCGTGGGCAGTGACATGGAGCCGCGGATCACGCAGCTCTATGGGGACTCGGGCACCTTCGACTTCGGGCCATGGGCGAAGAAGGCGGACTTCATCTTCGTCGACGGCTCCCATTCGTACGAATACGTGCTCAGCGACTCGCTGCGCGCCTTCGAGATGGCGGCTCCCGGCGCGGTGATCCTGTGGCACGACTACGTGCCCGAGGGACCCACGCCCTGGCCCGGCGTCACCCGCGCGCTGCATGAGATGGCCGCGCGGGACAGCCGGTTCGCCGGACTGCGCTGCATCAGCAGAACCACCATCGCCCACCTGCAGGTGCCGGGCGGACAGGTGTACCAGGAACCGTTGCTCGAAGTGTTCGGCGACAGCAGCCAGCCCGAACGCCTGCTGGCCGACCTGTCCGTCTCCGTGGAGCACACCCAAGTCGCCGAGGGCGAGCCCCTTCTCGTGCGCGCCTCGATCCGCAACATCGGCCGAGCCTCCTGGCTTCCCGAAGGATCGGCCGGCCCCGTCCGCCTGGGCGTCCGGGTGCTGGACGAGCAAGGCCAGGAGGTCGGCGGCCGCCGGGCGCCACTGCCGACCACTGCGGCCATCCAGCCGGGAGGCGCGGTGAGCCTGGATGCGAAGATCGATCCGCCTCCCAAGGGGAGCTACACCCTGGTGTTCGACATGGTCGCCGACGGCGTCACCTGGTTCGCGTCGAACGGCTCCAGGACCATTCGCGTTCCGCTGCGGGTCGGGAACTAGCGCGCGACCGCGGGGCGCCACGTCACGGCGCGTCGCTGCGCCATCCGCGCCGGCGCCGGGCCCGGTCGCTGCGTGCATTGCAGGCGCTGGCATAACGTGCTAACCTGCGCGCTGCTGGACGTTCAACAGATCGTCGCTCTTTCGGTCTTACTTTCTTCCTCCGGCGGACTTGCAAACCGCCGCGTCGTTGTCTGAATTCCCCTCGATGTTCTCTGGCGTTGCGCACCGCGCGGCATGTTGCTGCGCGGCATTTCCTCCTTGGAGACCATCATGGAAAACAGACTCTACGTGGGCAACCTGCCCTACTCCTTCAGCGACAACGACATGCAGCGCACCTTCGGTGCCTATGGGGCCGTCAACAGCGCCAAGGTCATCATGGACCGTGACAGCGGCCGGTCGAAGGGTTTCGGCTTCGTCGAGATGTCGACTGCCGCGGAAGCGCAAGCCGCCGTCGAGGCGCTGCACGGCCAGGACCTGGGCGGCCGTGACATGGTCGTGAACATTGCCAAGCCGATGGAGCCCCGCGCCCCGCGTGCCGGCGGTTTCGGCGGCAAGCGCTACTGATCATCGAGCGCGGCTTCCGGCATCCGCGCATCCACCTTCCACGGCGCGCCCAGGTCGCGCGCCCGCATCGAGAAAGGCTCTTCATGAGCAGCAAGATCTACGTGGGCAACCTGCCCTATTCCGTGACCGGCCCCATCCTGGAGAGCAACTTCGCCGAGTTCGGCGGCGTCGTCTCCGCCAAGGTCATGATGGACCGTGAAACCGGCCGTTCCAAGGGCTTCGGCTTCGTGGAAATGGTGTCGGCGGACGCCGCCCAAGCCGCCATCCGGGGGCTCAACGGCATGTCCGTGGACGGGCGCTCCATCGTCGTGAACCTGGCCCGCCCGCGTGAAGACAGCCGCGGCCCGGGTGGCTACGGCGCCGAGGGTTTCCGGGCGAGCTCGCGCATGAACGTGGGCTACGGCAACGACGGCTACGGCGGCCGCTGACCCCGTCGTCTCCAGGCAAAACCGCCTCAGCCGGTTTTTTTTCGTCCGGTCCTGGCGATGCGCGCGATGCGCCTGCAATCCGATCCCCCAGACAGCAGCGATCGGCCTGGTCGCGCATCCCCGTAAAATGCCTCTTCCGCCGCCGTAGTTCAATGGATAGAACGAGCGCCTCCTAAGCGCTAGATGCAGGTTCGATTCCTGCCGGGGGCGCCAGCGCGTCAGTGCAGCGTCGCCACGTCGTCATGCTGCGGCGCCGGCTCCAGTTCCCCCGTCTGCGGCAGCAGCAGCCCGCACCGGTGCCGCAAGGCGGCCGCCTCGCGCGCCAGCTTGTGCTGGGCGGCCTGCAGGCGCAACACCAGGGCCAGCGACTGCGCCACCCAGATCTGCGCGTCGCTGCGCGCATGGACCACCGCCAGCAGCGTCGCGGCCATGCCGCGGCCGCTGAGCGCCGCCTGCTCCAGGCGGCCCTGCAGCACCGACAGCGCCCGCTGCACCTCGCCGCGCGCCGCGGCCGCCAGTTCCGGGC
>JAEZKX010000356.1 GCA_023436025.1 Pseudomonadota bacterium
GCCCGGCACCGTGGTGGCGCGCCCGCTCGGCACGCTGGGGCGCGCGCTCTATGCCGCGCCGGTCTACGCCCAGGCCCACGGCCTGCCGCAGCGGCCGGCCGAGCTGGCACGGCACCGGCTGGTGACCAACAGCGCGGTGCCGGCGCTGAACGCCTGGCCGTTCCGCGTCGATGGCGCGGCCGTCGTCCACGACGCACAGGGCCACTTTCGCGCCAACGACACCCACACGGTGGCCGCCATGGTGCTGCAGGGACTGGGCATCGGCCGGCTGGCCACGCTGGCCGGCGACCTGCTGGTCGGCCAGGGCCGGCTGGTGCCGGTGCTGCCGGAGCAGACCGACCGGCAACCGGTGCCCCTGCAGGCGGTGACCGCCGGCACGCGCCACCGCCTGCCGAAGATCAAGGCCTGCCTGGACTACTGGGCCGAATGGTTCGCGGCGGCGCCGGCGCCCTGAGAAGGTGTGAACGCGTGAACGGCTCCTCGCACCGAAGTGCGGCCTGTGCAGGGCCGCCATGGAACGATCGGCGGCTACCTGGCCCCACCCTTCGGGCCGGGGCGTCTCCGGACGCAGGCGCGCCCGCTATGCCGCGGCGGCCGCGATCTCGTGCAGCGGCCAGCGCGGCTTGACGTCGAAGGCATAGGTTCGCGTGGGCGCCTGCACCCCGGCCTGCATGCGCATCGCCGCGGCCAGGGCGATCATGGCGCCGTTGTCGGTGCACAGCGCGAGCTCGGGATAGTGCACGCGCACGCCGCGCGCGGCGCAGGCGGCGTCCAGCTGCTGGCGCAGCCGCCGGTTGGCGCCCACGCCGCCGGCCACCACGATGCGCTTGAGGCCGGTTTGCTGCAGGGCCGCGAGCGACTTCTTTACCAGCACCTCCACGATGGCCGCCTCGGTGGAGGCCGCCAGGTCGGCCTTGCGGGCTTCCAGTTCGGCGCCGAGCTTGTTGGCCTGCGTCAGCACCGCCGTCTTCAGGCCGGCGAACGAGAAGTCGAGGTCGCCGCTGTGCAGCAGCGGCCGCGGCAACTTGAAGGCCTGGGCGTCGCCCTGCTGCGCCAGGCGCGAGAGCGCCGGCCCGCCCGGATAACCCAACCCCATCAGCTTGGCCGACTTGTCGAAGGCCTCGCCGGCGGCGTCGTCGATGGTCTCGCCCAGCAGCCGGTAGTCGCCGACGCCGTCGACCTCCATCAGCTGCGTGTGGCCGCCCGACACCAGCAGCGCGATGAAGGGAAACGCGGGCGGATCCGCGCTGAGGAAGGGCGACAGCAGGTGACCTTCGAGGTGGTGCACCCCCAGCACCGGCTTGCCCAGCGCCGCGCCCAGCGCGCAGGCGACGCCGGCGCCCACCAGCAGCGCACCCGCCAGGCCGGGCCCGCGCGTGTACGCGACCACGTCGACCTCGCCCACCGTGCGGCCGGCTTCGTCCAGGACCTGCTGCGCCAGCGGCAGCACCCGGCGAATGTGGTCGCGGCTGGCCAGCTCGGGCACCACGCCACCGTAGGCCTGGTGCATCTCGACCTGGCTGTGGAGCGCGTGGGCCAGCAGCGCAGGCACGCCGGCCGCGCGCGTTTCCACCAGCGCCACGCCGGTCTCGTCGCAGGAGGATTCGATGCCCAGCACGATCATGCGGCCAGTGTAGCCCGGCATGCTTGTTGCTGGAGCGCGTGGGTGAAATCGGGCTCCAGCTTCCTCCTGGCCGCGCGCCAGTGCGAGATCGCGGAACTCGAGCAGCTTGCCCGCACCGGCGAGCTGGTCGGGGTCATCGGTCGCTTCATCCATGCGCTGCAGCGGGAGCGCGGCATCTCCAACGTCTACCTGGGCTCGCAAGGCCAGCGCGGCGCCGCCCAGCGCGGCGCGCTGGTGGCCGAATGCGTGGCGGCGCAGGCCGAGGTGCAGCAGCACCTGGAGGGACTCGACACCGAAGCCACGCGCGTGCGCAACGGCGCGCGCCTGTTCAGCCGGGTGGCGGTGGTGCTGCACACGCTGGACGGCCTGCCGGCGCTGCGCGCGGCGATCACGCGCCAGCAGGTCTGCGCCGGCGAGGCCACCTCCGCCTTCGGCAAGCTGGTGGCCGGCCTGCTGGCGGTGGTGTTCGAAGCGGCCGACGCCGCCACCGACCCCGACATCTCGCGTGCGCTGGTGGCCATGTTCAACTTCATGCAGGGCAAGGAGTTCGCCGGCCAGGAACGCGCGCTGGGCGCGCGGGCCTTCGCCGCCGGCGGCGCCGACGCCGCCCTGCAGCAGCAGTGGCGTCACCTGGTGGAGTCGCAGCAGGGCTGCTTCCAGGCCTTCGCCGCCTTCTCCGCCCCCGAGGTGCTGCGCGCCGACCATGCCAGCCGCGACCCGGTCGTGCTGGCCGAGATCGAGCGGCTGCGCCGGCTGGCCACGCCGGCGCGCGGCGGACCGCTGGACCCCGACCTGAGCCAGGCCTGGTACGACTGGTGCACACGCCGCATGGACGCCATGCGCACGGTGGAGGATGCGCTGGCCCTGCACCTGCGCCGCCTGTGCGAGCAGCGCACGGTCCAGGCGCGCGCCGAGCTGCGCGACCAGCGCGCACTACTGGAGCGGCTGGCGCGCGAGGACGTGCCCGCGGCCACCGGCCCCTACGGCCCGCAGCTGGAGAAGTCCATCCTGGGCATGGTGCAGGAGCAGTCGCGCCGGCTGCAGGCCATGAGCGACGAGCTCGACGCCGTGCGCGCCTCGCTCACCGAGCGCAAGGTGGTGGAGCGGGCCAAGGGCCTGCTGATGGCGCACCGCCAGATGAGCGAGGAAGAAGCGTACAAGGCGCTGCGCCAGATGGCGATGAACCAGAACAAGCGCCTGGCCGACGTGGCCGGCGCGGTTCTCGCGCTGGCCGAGGTGCTGCCGCAGGCGCGCTGAGATCGTGCCGCGGCGCACGAATCCGGTGCAGGCAGCGGCGGTGCTCGTGCGCGCGGCGCGGCCACGGCGGGCGCGCGATGGTGTGCTCGCGCACGAGCGCCCCGGAAAATTTGGAAGGCTCCGAAGGCGTGGGTTCCTGGCACCCTCGCGGGCGCGCGCACACCCGACACGATGACGGAAAAGCTGGCACGAAGCCTGCTTGCAGCCACGGCAACGGGCGCCAACGGCGGCGCGCGCACAGATTTCCCGAACCAGGACAACGGCGTCCATCACCACGTGCCCCAGGCACGTGCGCGATGGGCGCCGTTTCTTTTTTCCTTTTCCGTTCTTGCCAAGGAGCTGACGATGCAAAGCAAATCCACTTCCCTCTCGCGCCGTTCGGTCCTGCAAGGCGCTGCCGCGCTCGGCGGCAGCGCGCTGGCCGGCTGCCTGCCGGGCATCGCCATGGCGCAGGGAACGGCGCTGGAGACCAAGGCCGCCAAGCTGGGCTTCATCGCGCTGACCGACGCCGCGCCGCTGTTCGTGGCCGACGAGAAGGGCTTCTTCAAGAAGCACGGCATGACCGATGTCGAGGTGCTCAAGCAGTCGTCCTGGGGCACGACGCGCGACAACCTGGTGCTGGGCAGCAAGAGCAACGGCATCGACGGCGCCCACATCCTCACGCCCATGCCCTACCTGATCACCACCGGCGCCGTGACCGCCAACAACGTGCAGGTGCCCATGGTGATCCTGGCGCGCCTGAACCTGGGCGGCCAGGGCATCTCGGTGGCCAGCGAATACAAGGACCTCAAGATCGGCGTCGACACCAAGGCCTTCAGGAAGGCGCTGCTGGACAAGCGCCTGAAGACCGGCAAGCCGGTCAATGCCGCCATGACCTTCCCCGGCGGCACCCACGACCTGTGGATCCGCTACTGGATGGCGGCGGGCGGCGTCGACCCCACGCGCGACATCAACACCATCGTGGTGCCGCCGGCGCAGATGGTGGCCAACATGAAGGTGGGCAGCATGGACACCTTCTGCGTGTGCGAGCCCTGGAACCTGCAGCTGATCCACCAGAAGATCGGCTACACCGCCATCACCACCAGCGAACTCTGGATGAACCATCCGGAGAAGGCCTTCGCCATGCGCGCCGACTACGTGCAGGCCCATCCCAATTCCACCAAGGCGCTGCTCAAGGCGGTGATGGAAGCGCAGATGTGGTGCGAGGACCTGAAGAACCGCGTCGAGGTCGCCGAGATCTGCGCGCGCCGCCGCTGGATCAACGCGCCGGTCGAAGATATCGTCGAGCGCATCAAGGGCAACTTCGACTACGGCACCGGCCGCGTGGAGAACAACAGCAGGTTCCAGATGCGCTACTGGGCCGACCACGCCAGCTACCCGTTCCAGTCGCACGACCTGTGGTTCCTCACCGAGAACCAGCGCTGGGGCTACCTGCCGCCCAACCTGGACACCCAGGCGCTGATCGCCCGGGTGAACCGCGAGGACCTCTGGCGCGCCGCCGCCCGGGAGCTGGGCGTGGCCGCCAAGGACATTCCGGCATCGACCTCGCGCGGGGTCGAGAAGTTCTTCGACGGCAAGGTGTTCGATCCGGCCAACCCGAAGAAATACCTCGACTCGCTCGAGATCAAGTATCCGAAGTCCGCCTGAGGAGCACCCGATGTCGAACACCGAAGCCGTCCTGGCCGGCGTCACCCGCCACCCTTCCGCGCCCACCGAAGGGCAGCAGTCCCGCATCCGCCTTGCCCTGGCACAGGCAGGACGCAGCCTCGCCACCCACGTGGTTCCGCCGCTGGTCGTCATCGGCCTGCTGGTGCTGCTGTGGCAGCTGCTCGGTTCGCGCCCCGGCGCCGCCCTGCCCCCGCCCACCAAGGTGGTGCAGGACACCTGGGAGCTGATCGTGCGGCCCTTCTACGACAACGGCGGCAACGACGTCGGCCTGGCCTGGCAGCTGCTGGCCAGCCTCAGGCGCGTGGCCTACGGCTACTCGCTCGCGGTCGTCGTGGGCGTCAGCCTGGGCGTGCTGGTGGGCCAGTCGACCTGGGCGCTGCGCGGGCTCGATCCGCTGTTCCAGGTGCTGCGCACCGTGCCGCCGCTGGCCTGGCTGCCGATCTCGCTGGCAGGCTTCCGCGACGGCAACCCCTCGGCCATCTTCGTCATCTTCATCACCTCGATCTGGCCCATCATCATCAATACCTCGATCGGCATCCGCAACATCCCCGAGGACTACCGCAACGTCGCCCGGGTGATCCGCCTCAACGGCGCGGAGTACTTCGGCACGATCATGCTGCCGGCGGCGGCGCCCTTCATCTTCTCGGGGCTGCGCATCGGCGTGGGCCTGTCCTGGCTGGCCATCATCGCCGCCGAGATGCTGATCGGCGGCGTGGGCATCGGCTTCTTCATCTGGGACGCCTGGAATTCCTCGCGCATCAGCGACATCATCCTGGCGCTCGTCTACGTGGGGCTGGTCGGTTTCGCGCTCGACCGCGTCGTCGCCTTCGTCGGCCGCAAGGTCACCCGCGGCACCAGCGCCGCCTGAGGAGCACGCCATGCCCCGCAACGACGACGCCTACCTGCAGCTGTCGCAGGTCGACATGACCTTCACCGGCGCCAAGGGCGCCAACCCGGTGCTGCGCGGCATCGACCTCGCCGTTCGGCGCGGCGAGTTCGTCGCGCTGATCGGCCACTCCGGCTGCGGCAAGTCCACCGTGCTGAACATCGTCGCCGGGCTGCTGAAGGCCAGCTCCGGCGGCGTGATCGTCGACGGGCGCGAGGTCGGCGCCCCCGGCCCGGACCGCGCCGTGGTGTTCCAGAACCATTCGCTGCTGCCGTGGCTGACGGTCTACCAGAACGTGGAGATCGCGGTCGACAAGATCTTCCGCGCCACGCGCGGCAAGGCCGAGCGGCGCGAATGGATCCTGCACAACCTGGCCATGGTCAACATGTCGCATGCGCTGGATCGCCTGCCCTCGGAGATCTCCGGCGGCATGAAGCAGCGCGTGGGCATCGCCCGCGCGCTGGCGATGGAGCCCAAGGTGCTGCTGCTCGACGAGCCCTTCGGCGCGCTCGACGCCCTGACGCGCGCCCACCTGCAGGACGAGGTGATCCGCATCCAGTCGGAGCTGGGCAACACGGTGATGATGATCACCCACGACGTCGACGAGGCGGTGCTGATGTCCGACCGCGTGGTGATGATGACCAACGGGCCGGCCGCCACCATCGGCCAGGTCATGGACGTGCCGCTGGCGCGCCCGCGCGACCGCATCGCCCTGGCCGAGGACAAGGTCTACAACCACTGCCGCCAGGAGATCCTGTCCTTCCTGTACGAGAAGCAGCGCAAGGTGGAGCCGATCAGCCGGCCCGCCGGCGGCTTCGCGCACCCGGCCAGGGCAGCGGCCTGAGCGCGACGAACGCGGGCCGGCCGGGCCGCGTCCCGGTCCGGCCGCGCAACCCTCGGAAGCACGGATCCATCGACGCCGCAGCGTCGCAAGGAGAGCGAGATGAAGAAGTCCAGACTCGTCATGGTGGGCAACGGCATGGCCGGGGTGCGCACGCTGGAGGAGCTGCTGAAGGTGGCGCCCGACCTGTACGACATCACGGTGTTCGGCGCCGAGCCGCATCCCAACTACAACCGCATCCTGCTGTCGCCGGTGCTGGCCGGCGAGCAGACGCTGGACGAGATCGTGCTGAACCCCTGGTCCTGGTACGAGGAGAACGGCATCACGCTGCACGCCGGCCGCAAGGTCGTCGCCCTCGACCGGGTGAAGCGCGTGGTGCGCGCCGACGACGGCACCGAGGCGGCCTACGACCGCCTGCTGCTGTGCACCGGCTCCAATCCCTTCCTGCTGCCGGTGCCCGGCAAGGAGCTGCCCGGCGTCGTCGCCTACCGCGACATCTCCGACACCAACGCCATGATCGAGGCGGCGGCGAAGTACCGGAAGGCGGTGGTCATCGGCGGCGGCCTGCTCGGCCTGGAGGCGGCCAACGGGCTGTTGAAGCGCGGCATGGACGTCACCGTGGTGCACGTCATGCCCTGGCTGATGGAGCGCCAGCTGGACGAGGCGGCGGGCCGGCTGCTGCGCAAGTCGCTGGAGGAACGCGGCCTGAAGTTCCTGATGGGCGCGCAGACGCAGGAACTCGTGGCTGGCGCCGGCGGCCGCGTGGCGGCGGTCCGGTTCAAGGACGGCAGCCAGGTGGAGGCCGACCTGGTGGTGATGGCCGTGGGCATCCGCCCCAACACCGAGCTGGCCGAACAGGCCGGCCTGCACTGCAACCGCGGCATCGTGGTGCACGACACCCTGCAGACCGTGACTGACGCGCGCATCTACGCCGTGGGCGAGTGCGCGGCGCACCGCGGCATCGCCTACGGCCTGGTCGCGCCCCTGTTCGAGCAGGCCAAGGTGGCGGCCAACCACCTGGCGCAGTTCGGCACCGGCCGCTACACCGGCTCGCACACCTCGACCAAGCTCAAGGTGACCGGCATCGACCTGTTCTCGGCCGGCGACTTCCTGGGCGGCGAAGGCACCGAGGAGATCGTCATGAGCGACGCCTCCGGCGGCGTCTACAAGAAGCTGGTGCTCAAGGACGACCGGCTGGTGGGTGCCTGCCTCTATGGCGACACGGTGGACGGCAGCTGGTACTTCAAGCTGCTGCGCGAGGGCCGCACGGTGGCCGACATCCGCGACAAGCTGATGTTCGGCGAATCCAACCTGGGTGACGCCGGCCACCAGGGCCAGAACCGGGCCGCGGCCATGGCCGACGCCGACGAGGTCTGCGGCTGCAACGGCATCAGCAAGGGCACCATCTGCCGCGCCATCCAGGACAAGGGCCTGTTCACCCTGGACGAGGTGCGCAAGCACACCAAGGCCAGCGGCTCCTGCGGCTCCTGCACCGGGCTGGTGGAGCAGATCCTCATGGTCACGGCCGGCGGCGACTACTCGGCGGCGCCGCGCAAGAAGGCGCTGTGCGGCTGCACCGACCACGGCCACCAGGAGGTGCGCGACGCGATCCGCGCCAACCGCCTGCTGACCATCGCCGCCACCATGCGGTTCCTGCAATGGCGCACGCCCGACGGCTGCGCCACCTGCCGGCCGGCGCTGAACTACTACCTGCTGTCCACCTGGCCCAAGGAGGCCAGGGACGATCCGCAGTCGCGCTACATCAACGAGCGCAGCCACGCCAACATCCAGAAGGACGGCACCTATTCCGTGATCCCGCGCATGTGGGGCGGCGAGACCACGGCGGCCGAACTGCGCCGCATCGCCGACGTGGTGGACAAGTACCGGATCCCGACGGTGAAGGTCACCGGCGGCCAGCGCATCGACCTGCTGGGCGTCAAGAAGGAAGACCTGCAGGACGTCTGGCGCGACATCGGCATGCCCTCGGGCCATGCCTACGCCAAGGCGCTGCGCACGGTCAAGACCTGCGTGGGCAGCGAGTGGTGCCGCTTCGGCACGCAGGACTCCACGCAGATGGGCAAGGACCTGGAACGGGCGCTGTGGCGCATGTACGCGCCGCACAAGGTCAAGCTGGCCGTCTCGGGCTGCCCGCGCAACTGCGCCGAGAGCGGCATCAAGGACGTGGGCGTGATCGGCGTCGAGTCGGGCTGGGAGCTCTACATCGCCGGCAACGGCGGCATCAAGACCGAGGCCGGCCAGTTCTTCTGCAAGGTCAGGACCGCCGCAGAGGTGCTGGAGTACAGCGGCGCCTTCCTGCAGCTGTACCGCGAGGAAGGCTGGTACCTGGAGCGGACGGTGCACTACGTCCACCGCGTCGGCATCGACCACGTGAAGAAGAAGGTGCTGGACGACGCTGCCAACCGCCAGGCGCTGTGGGAGCGGCTGCAGTTCGCGCTGGACGGCGAGCCCGACCCCTGGTTCGAGCACGACAAGGCCGCCCTGGACACCCGCCAGTTCACCCGGCTGCAGCCGCAGGGGCAGCAAGCATGAAGATGAACGACTGGCAAGTGATCTGCCGCGTCGACGACATCCCGGTGCTGGGTGCGCGCCGCGTCGCGCGGGCGGGCGGCGCCGACGTGGCCGTGTTCCGCAACGGCGAGGGCCAGGTGTTCGCCCTGCTGGATCGTTGTCCGCACAAGGGCGGGCCGCTGTCGCAGGGCATCGTCTTCGGCACCAGCGTGGCCTGCCCGCTGCACAACTGGACGATCGGCCTGGACGACGGTTGCGCGAAGGCGCCCGACGAGGGTTGCACGCCGCGTTTCGCCTGCAGGGTGGAAGCCGGCCAGGTGCTGCTGGACCCGGTGGAACTGGCGACGCTGGCGCTGGATCCGCAGAAAGTTCCCCATGCCTCCTGACCCCCTCGGGTGTGCTCGCATGGCAAGCGCAGCGCGCCCTCCGCGACGGATGCAAGGCGCGCCCGCCGCGCGCGCGCACCCCATGGGACGGCCGTGAACGAGACCCGCTCCACCTGCCCCTACTGCGGCGTGGGCTGCGGGGTGATCATCCAGTCGCAGGGCGAGCAGATCACCGGCGTGCGCGGCGACCCGGACCATCCGGCCAACTTCGGCCGCCTGTGCAGCAAGGGATCGGCGCTGCACCTCACGGCCACGGCGGAAGTGACGCGCCAGGCGCGTCTGCTTCATCCCATGCGGCGCAACCAGCGCGGCGCCCCACCCCACCGCATCGGCTGGGATGCCGCGCTGGACCACGCGGCCGACGGCTTCGCCCGCATCGTCCGCGACCACGGGCCGGACGCCGTCGGCTTCTACGTCTCCGGCCAGCTGCTCACCGAGGACTACTACGTCTTCAACAAGCTGGCCAAGGGCCTCATCGGCACCAACAACATCGACACCAACTCGCGCCTGTGCATGAGCAGCGCGGTGGCCGGCTACAAGCAGACCCTGGGCGCCGACGCGCCGCCGGCCTGCTACGACGACATCGCGCAGGCGCACTGCCTGTTCATCGCCGGCAGCAACACGGCCCATGCCCACCCCATCCTGTTCCGCCGCATCGAGGATGCCCGGGCCGCGCGGCCGGAGCTGAAGATCATCGTCGTCGACCCGCGCCGCACCGACACGGCGGAACTGGCCGACCTGCACCTGCCGCTGCAGCCCGGCACCGACGTGATGCTGTTCAACGGCCTGCTGCACATCATGCTGTGGGAGGGCTGGACCCGGCCCGACTACATCGCGGCCCACACCACCGGCTTCGAGGCGCTCAAGGCGGTGGTGCGCGACTGCACGCCCGAGCGCGTGGCGCAGGTGTGCGGCCTGGCCCCCGAGGACCTGTTGACGGCGGCGCGCTGGTTCGCCACCGCGCCAGCCACGCTGAGCCTGTACTGCCAGGGCCTCAACCAGTCGGCCAGCGGCACGGCCAAGAACGCCGCGCTGGTCAACCTCCACCTGGCCAGCGCGCAGATCGGCAAGCCGGGCGCCGGTCCGTTCTCGCTCACCGGCCAGCCCAATGCCATGGGTGGCCGCGAGGTGGGCGGGCTGGCCAACCTGCTGTCGGCCCACCGCGACCTGGCCAATGAGGCGCACCGGGCCGAGGTGGCCGCTCTATGGGGCGTGCCCACGGTGCCGGACCAGCCAGGCCGCACGGCCGTCGAGATGTTCCAGGCCGCCGCCGACGGCGAGATCCGTGCCCTGTGGATCGCCTGCACCAATCCCGCGCAATCCATGCCCGACCAGGCGACGGTACGCCGCGCGCTGCAGCGCGCCGAACTGGTGGTGGTGCAGGAGGCCTTCGGCACCACGGCGACCTGCGACTACGCCGACCTGCTGCTGCCGGCCACCACCTGGGGCGAGAAGGACGGCACGGTCACCAACAGCGAGCGCCGCATCAGCCGGGTGCGGCCCGCGGTGGCCGCGCCAGGCAGTGCGCGGCACGACTGGGAGATCGCGGTCGACTTCGCGCGGCGGCTGCAGGCGCGGCTGCCCGCGCCGCGGCCCGCGCTGTTCCCGTACACCACGCCCGAGTCGATCTGGCGCGAACACCGCGAGAGCACGCGCGGCCGCGACCTCGAGATCACCGGCCTCGACTACGCGCTGCTGGAACGCGCGCCGCAGCAATGGCCCTTCCCCGCCGGCGCCACCCGTGGCAGGGCCCGCCTCTACGAGGACGGCGTCTTTCCCACGCCGGACGGCCGGGCCCGCTTCGCCGCCGTGGCCTGGCAGCCGGTGGCCGAGCCGTGCGATGCACGCTATCCCTTCTCGCTGACCACCGGGCGGCTGCGCGACCAGTGGCACGGCATGAGCCGCACCGGCACGCTGGGCCGCCTGTTCGGCCATGTGCCGGAGCCGGCGGTGCAGCTGCATCCGCAGGACATGGCGCGCCGCCTGCTGCGCGAAGGCAGCCTGGTCCAGGTCACCTCCCGGCGCGGCGCCATCGTGCTGCCGGTGCAGGCGAGCGCCGACCTCGGCCTGGGCCAGGCCTTCATCGCCATGCACTGGGGCGCGGAGTTCCTGGGCGGCCTGTCGTCCACGGGCGAGCCGCTGGCGGGCGTGAACGCCCTCACCACCCCGGCCTCCTGCCCCCTCTCCCGCCAGCCGGAACTGAAGCACGCGGCCGTGAAGATCCTGCCGGCCGAACTGCCCTGGACGCTGGTCGCCGCCGCCTGGCTGCCGCCGGCGGAGGCGCTGGCGCGGCGCGAACGGCTCAAGGCCCTGATGCAGGCGTTTCCCTTCGCCGTGTGCGTGCCCTTCTCCGGACATGCGCCGCTGGATACGGCCGGCACGCGGGAACGCGCGGGCCTCCTGTTCCGCGCCGCGGCCCACGCGCCGGTGGCGGACGAAGTGCTGCAGCAGCTCGAAGCCTGGCTCGACCTGGACACGGGAGAGACGCTGCGCTACGCCGACCGCCGCCGCGGCCAGCGCCGCACGGTGCGCGTGCGGCGCGACGGCGCCGACCTGCTGCTGCAGGGCCTGCTGC
>JAEZKX010000366.1 GCA_023436025.1 Pseudomonadota bacterium
GGAGCACGGAGCACGGAGCACGGAGCACGGAGCACGGAGCACGGACACGGACACGGACACGGACACGGACACGGACACGGACACGGACACGGAGCATCGAGCATCGAGCATCGAGCATCGAGCATCGAGCATCGAGCATCGAGCATCGAGCACCGAGCGTCGAGCGTCGAGCGTCGAGCGTCGAGCGTCGAGCACCACCGCAGATCCGACCCACAACGGAAGTTCGCATCACGGCTGTGTCGTAGTCCGCCGACTACGCACCGCCCCGCTTGAAACCGACAAAAAAGCCCCTATGATTAGCACTCGTTGGAACTGAGTGCTAGCGGACGAGCCTTCCGCAACTCGGGTCCACGCGAGAGTTAATGGGCACTGACTTCGCTTGGTGCCCTTGATAGTCAAACCACCCTGTTCCCAATTGAAGGAGCTGCAATGAAACTTCGCCCCCTGAACGATCGCGTGATCGTCAAGCGCCTGGAAAACGAAACGAAGACGGCTTCGGGCATCGTGATCCCCGACAACGCCGCCGAGAAGCCGGACCAGGGTGAAGTCCTGGCCGTGGGCCCGGGCCGCAAGGACGAAGACGGCGACACCATCGCCATGAGCGTCAAGGTCGGCGACCGGGTGCTGTTCGGTAAGTACAGCGGCCAGACCGTCAAGGTCGACGGCGACGAGCTGCTGGTCATGAAGGAAGACGACCTGTTCGCGGTCATCGAGCGCTGAGTCGCTCGCTCTCCCCTCATCCATCCCAACTGATATTCCGGAGTAAAGAACATGGCTGCTAAAGACGTGGTTTTCGGCGGTGACGCCCGCGCCCGCATGGTCGAAGGCGTGAACATCCTGGCCAACGCGGTCAAGGTGACCCTGGGCCCCAAGGGCCGCAACGTGGTGCTCGAGCGCTCCTTCGGCGCCCCCACCGTGACCAAGGACGGTGTGTCCGTGGCCAAGGAAATCGAGCTGAAGGACAAGCTGCAGAACATGGGCGCGCAGATGGTCAAGGAAGTCGCTTCCAAGACCAGCGACAACGCCGGTGACGGCACCACCACCGCCACCGTGCTGGCCCAGGCCATCATCCGCGAAGGCATGAAGTACGTGGCCGCCGGCATGAACCCGATGGACCTCAAGCGCGGCATCGACAAGGCCGTCGTGGCCCTGACGGAGCAGCTGAAGAAGGCCTCCAAGCCGACCACCACCTCCAAGGAAATCGCGCAAGTCGGCTCCATCTCCGCCAACAGCGACGAATCCATCGGCCAGATCATCGCCGAAGCGATGGACAAGGTCGGCAAGGAAGGCGTGATCACCGTCGAAGACGGCAAGAGCCTGCAGAACGAGCTGGACGTCGTCGAAGGCATGCAGTTCGACCGCGGCTACCTCAGCCCCTACTTCATCAACAACCCCGAGAAGCAGGCCGCGCTGCTGGACAACCCCTTCGTCCTGCTGTACGACAAGAAGATCTCCTCCATCCGTGACCTGCTGCCCACGCTGGAGCAAGTCGCGAAGGCTTCGCGTCCGCTGCTGATCGTCGCCGAAGAAGTCGAAGGCGAAGCGCTGGCGACCCTGGTGGTCAACACCATCCGCGGCATCCTGAAGGTCGTTGCCGTCAAGGCCCCCGGCTTCGGCGACCGCCGCAAGGCCATGCTGGAAGACATCGCCATCCTGACGGGCGGCAAGGTCATCTCCGAAGAGACCGGCATGACCCTCGAGAAGGTCACGCTGGCCGACCTGGGCCAGGCCAAGCGCATCGAAGTGGGCAAGGAAAACACCACCATCATCGATGGCGCCGGTGCCGCTGCCGACATCGAAGCGCGCGTCAAGCAGATCCGCGTGCAGATCGAGGAAGCCACCAGCGACTACGACCGTGAGAAGCTGCAAGAGCGCGTGGCCAAGCTGGCCGGCGGTGTTGCGGTGATCAAGGTCGGCGCCGCCACCGAAGTGGAAATGAAGGAAAAGAAGGCTCGCGTGGAAGACGCGCTGCACGCCACCCGCGCTGCCGTGGAAGAAGGCATCGTGGCCGGCGGTGGCGTGGCCCTGCTGCGCGCCAAGCAGGCTGCTGGCGAGATCAAGGGTGACAACCCGGATCAGGACGCCGGCATCAAGCTGGTGCTCAAGGCCATCGAAGCGCCCCTGCGCGAGATCGTCTCCAACGCCGGCGGCGAAGCCAGCGTGGTGGTCAACGCGGTGCTGGCCGGCAAGGGCAACTACGGCTTCAACGCCGCCAACGACACCTATGGCGACATGATCGAAATGGGTATCCTGGACCCGACCAAGGTGACCCGCACCGCGCTGCAGAACGCCGCCTCCGTGGCGTCGCTGATGCTGACGACCGAAGCCATGGTCGCCGAAGCGCCGAAGGACGAAGCGCCCGCGATGCCCGGCGGCGGCATGGGCGGCATGGGTGGCATGGGCGGCATGGACATGTAAGGTCCGGCGCCTGAGCGACTTCGCTCAAGCAGATGAGAAGCCCGCGGCGAGAGCCGCGGGCTTTTTTCATTGCCTAAACGACTGCGGAATTTCGCGGATGTATTCGGGAAGGAGGCAGCGCCCCGCCAGGGCGCCACCAGCCCGCAATGAAGCAGCCACCATTGGCCTTTCCACTTGCCGCCGGGCACTGGCTCGTGCGCGGCGACACTCTTGCGTGCCGGACCGCACGCAAAGCCATCACCGTCCAGGCACCGGGGCGCTTGCTCCAGGCCGTCTCGCGCTTGTGCAACGGGGGCCTGGCATGGCGGGAAGTGGCGGCGGAGCTGGACCGTCATTGGCAGCGCGAATCCCTGGAACCCTTCCTGGCCGGATTGGCGGCCGAAGGCGCGCTGGTCGAGGCCCCCCGCGCGGCGAGCGCCGCCCGGCCATCCGCCCCATCCCGGGTCTTGCCGGGGACGGGCCCGTATGGTCGGCGCCACGCACGCGCCCAGGTCGACCTGGCCACGCTGCTGCGCTCGCCAAAGCACTTTGGCACCTTCGCCGACCGGGCCGTTCCGGTCGAGCTCCTGGCCTCGCTGCTGTCGCTGATCGCGCACGATGGACCGGTCGAAGTGGCGGTGCTGCGCACGCTTCCCGCCTCCCCGGCCGCACGGCGCCTGGAGCCAGGCATCTACCGGCCCTGGCTCCACCAGGAAGGCGGCATCAGCTTTGAACACACCGCGGCGGTCGACGGCGCCTGGCGACGCTTCGGCGACCCGAGGATCCTCACGTATGCAAGCGCGGCCCTGGCATGGGCCGATGGCGAACCGGCAGGCGCGCAACACCATGCACGCATCGCTGCGGCGAGCCTCGGACTGGCATGCGAGGTCCGCAACTCCCACGCCATCATCGGCATGCGCCCGGACGCCGAAGAAGAATCGCTGGCGCGGTCCGACGACTGCTTCCACATGCGCGAAGGCGTCCACCAGGCAGCAGGCTTCCAGCCGGCCGGATTCGCGTACATCGCCTGGCCGGCGGCCAGCACTTCAACGCCGATCCGCACGACGGGCCGCGCCGCCGATCCACGGCTGGCGATGCGCAAGGCCGAGGCCGAGGCTTGGGAACGGCTGGGCTGGGCCACCACGGCACCGTCCAGCCGCACCGGGCCCATGCATGCCTTCCCGCAAGCCATCGACCCCTCGACGGTTATTCGCTACTCCGCGCACCAATACCGCCAACCGGCCTTTCCCTTCGCTCCCCTCTCCCAGCGGCGCCACTATGCCTGGGTGCGGGGCTACGACACGCGCGATGGCCAGGAGGTCCTCCTGCCAGCCGACTGCGTCCACGCACTGAGTGCGCTGCCAGGCCGCCCCAATGGTCGCCCGCTGACAAGCACGTCCACGTCCGGCGTCGCGGCATGGACCGACCGCGACGGCGCACTTGCGCATGCCACGCTCGAATTGCTGGAACGCGACGCTTTCCTGCGGCAGTGGTGCAGTGGAGCCGGCCCCCACCAGGTCGTGCCCCACACCTTGCCGGCAGAGGCTCGACGCCGCCTGGCCGGGCTTGAAGCCGCAGGATGCCGTGTGTCGGTCGCGGAGATCGGGGAGCGCGCCCCCGTGTTCACTGTCTTCGCCCAGCACACGCGCCACCACTTCAGCCTCGTCACTGCAGGCACCGACTTCGATGCCGAAACCGCGCTTGGCAAGGCGCTCGACGAAGCCGAAGCGCGCGTGCTGCACAACCTGAAAGCGCCCCGCATGCCACGGCCCGGCGGCAAGGCTGCTTCCTCGCGCGAGACGATCGACCAGGTCTACCGATCAGCACGCTTCTACCGGCGCGCCGACTTCTACGGATCGGGGCCGTTCACTGTCCGCTTCGGTTCGGTGGCCCGTACCCTGGGATGGACCGCGCTTCAGCACGACCTCACGCAGGCCGGACACCGCCTGCTGGCATTCGACCTCACGCCACCGGGCGCCGCCATCGGGCAAGGCCGCGAGGCATTGCACGTGATGCGGGCCGTCATTCCGGGAACCCTCCCCATCTGGTTCGCCCAGGGCCTGGAGCCGGCGGGACTGCTCCCGTTGCGAAACACCTTCATCCACCCCTTCCTGTAAGGAGCAACCATGGAACAAGTGAAAGCCGATCGACGCACGAAACGTCCCTTCTCCTGGGACATCCACAGCACCGACATCGACTTCATGCGCGCCGAGCCGCAGGCGACGCCCCTGGAGGGATGCCTCGGGTGCAACCCCGAGCCGAACTGCGGGTGCGGCATCGCCAACGCCGTGCGTCCGAAAAAGCGGCGCGCGGCGGGCAACAGCGCCCGGTGAAGGCAGCCCCATGAGCGCCAGGGCGGGCTGGTACCAGCTGCATTGCCGTTCACGCGACGGCGGGTCTGTCGTGCTGCACTACTCGCCGTCGACAAGCGAGTTGACAGACGAAGCAGGCACGCCGCTGTTGCGTGATCGCGAGCTCGTGGCGTTCGACGACGCAGAGCCGATCTCACCTTCCACGCCGGGCTGGAAGTCCAATGAGGTCCGCACGCTGAAGATCCAGCTTGGCATGCGCTGCAACTACAGCTGCAGCTACTGCAACCAGGCCAGCAGCACTGCAGATGAGGTCGTGACCCGGACGGACGATGCGACGGCCTTCCTGGTCGGCCTCGACCGTTGGCTGCACGGAACCCCGGAACGCATCGAGTTCTGGGGCGGCGAGCCCCTGCTCTACTTCGCCAAGCTCGCCAAGCTGGTCCCCGCCCTGCGCGCGCGCTTTCCGCATGCGGCCTTCGCGATGGTCAGCAACGGCAGCCTGCTGAGCGAGAAGGTGCTGTCGTTCCTCGAAACCTGGGACATCGGCATGATGGTCTCGCACGATGGGCCCGGGCAGCACCTGCGTGGCCCGGATCCATTCGACGACCCCACAAACGCCTACTGGCTGCGAAGGCTGTGGCGGGAACGCGGGCGCGCTCGCGGGCGCGTCGCTTTCAATGTGGTGCTCACGCCCGCCAATGCGGACATCGAGGCCACGCGCTCCTGGATCGCCGGGTGCGTGGAGGACGAGAACGTGGCGCTCGACACCGAAGGCGCGGTGTCGGTGTACGACGACTCCACCCTGCACGGCAGCGGCAGATGGCGCCAAGAGGACTACGCTGTCCTGCACAACGCCATTGTTGCCGGATTCCGCTCGGGCGCTGCCTTCCGCTACGCCAGCATCAAGGACAAGGCGCAGGACTTCATCCTGTCCCTGCGCCAAGGGCGACCGGCGACCACCCTTGGCCAGAAGTGCAGGATGGACCGCCCCGACGAGCTTGCCGTGGACCTCCTCGGCAACGTCATGACCTGCCAGAACACGGGCGCACGCGGCGAGCACCGGATCGGGCATGTCGACGCACTGCAGGAAGTCGCCCTCGACACGGCCCTCCACTGGTCGAATCGGGAGACCTGCCGTCACTGCCCCGTCCTCCAGCTCTGCAAAGGAGGCTGCATGTTCCTGCGGGGTGAGCACTTCGCCCAGACCTGCGAGAACGAGTACCGCTACAACCTGGCCGTCCTCGCCGGCGTCATCGACGTGGTGGCCGGCTTGCAGCTGGATCACATTGCCGGGGACATCCGCCGGCCCACGTCGCACCGCACCATCCCCATCCGGGCGGCGTGAAGTGAGCTTCCTCACCACGTACTTCGTCCATGCCCGTGCAGTCCACGCCGCGGCGGCGGCCGCGGGACTGGTGGCCGTGACGCAGAACGAGAACTTCGCGCTGCGTCTGGAGGGTGGTGAGCAGTCAGCCGTCTGGCCGGCCAAGTTCGTGGTCTCCGTCGCCGGGCGGCTCGCCTACAGCGCCACGTTCGGCCGCTCGACGGTCGGCTTTGCAGGATGGATGCCGTATGCCGCGCGGCAATGGCCGATCGCGCTCGACAAGGCTGCGTTCAAGCGCTTTGCGGCAGACAACGGGATCGCCACGCCGGCCGCTTGCGTCGATCCGTCGCAGATCCAAGGCCCGTTCATCATCAAGAAAGGAGACTCCTCGTTCGGCGAGGGGATGCGGGGTCCTTTCCTGCGCGACGACCGGGACGATCCCGACCAGGCGCTCGGCGAAGGCGAGTTCTACGAAAACTTCATCGTGGGCCTGATCGCCAAGGCCTGGTGCTGGAACGGCGAATGCTTTGCCATCCACCTCCACCGCCCCTCGCTCGTCGTGGGGGACGGCACATCCAGTGTGCGCGAGCTCGTTACGGCGCTTCCCAACGCCCGTGGCGGCGAAAACGACTGGGGACTGATCGCCAGGTTGGCCGCGTACTGTGGGGTATCTTCACTCGACAGCGTGGTGCCGCACGGCAAGGAAGTCCTCATCGAATACCGATACGGCTCCCGCTACGAGCCCTTTGCCATGCAGAACGAGAACGTCCTTGGGCAAATCAGGCATTCCGACCTCGGCTTCCAGTTCCAGCGAGCCGCCACTGTCCTTGCGGACGGCATCTCGGCCCACACGGGCGACCGGCGCGCCGTGTACACCCTCGATGCCATGGTCGACGGCGAGGGAACGGCGTGCTTCCTGGAGATGAACTGCAATCCGCTGGTGCATCCGGATCTGTATGGGGGGATGGTTGAAGGCCTTGCTACTCGGCGCTAGAGCTCAACGCCTGCTCCATCCCGGCATTCTCCGGCTTGAGCTATGAACTCCAAATTCGGGGCACCCTCAAGCAGGTGTTCGGCTTCGTGCCGCCGAAAGAACGCAAGAAAGACACGCCCGCTGGCAA
>JAEZKX010000377.1 GCA_023436025.1 Pseudomonadota bacterium
CATGCTGAACATCAAGAACGTCAACCAGTATTACGGCGGCTCGCACATCCTGCGCGACGTGAGCCTGCAGGCGCACCTGGGGCAGGTGACCGTCATCCTCGGGCGCAACGGCGTGGGCAAGACCACCTTGCTGAAGGCGCTCATGGGGCTGGTACCCATCAAGACCGGCAGCATCGAATTCGACGGCAAGCCCATCCAGGACCGCACGCCCTATGAGCGCGCGCGCGCCGGCATCGGCTTCGTGCCGCAGGGCCGCGAGATCTTCGCGCGCCTGAGCGTGGAGGAGAACCTGCGCATGGGCCTGGCCACCAAGCCGGGCAGCACGCCGGTGCCGCCCGAGCTCTACGCGCTGTTCCCGGTGCTCAAGCAGATGCTGCATCGCCGCGGCGGCGACCTCTCCGGCGGCCAGCAGCAGCAGCTGGCCATCGCCCGGGCCTTGGCGGCCGGGCCCAAGCTGCTGGTGCTGGACGAACCCACCGAAGGCATCCAGCCCAGCATCATCAAGGACATCGGCCGCGTGATCCGCATGCTGGCCGACCGTGGCGACATGGCCATCGTGCTGGTCGAGCAGTACTATGACTTCGCACGGGAGCTGGCCGACGCCTACCTGGTGATGGAACGCGGCGAGGTGATTGCGCGCGGCGCCGGCAAGGACATGGAAGCCGACGGCGTGCGCCAGTTGGTGGCCATTTGAGCGGTCTGGCCCGGCTGTAGGCACCTGCCTACCGCTGTCCCCGATCGACTACCCGCGTTGGCGGGACCGCCCGGCACGCGCGGCGCCGGCCGCGGCTTATCTTCTGGTGCAACAACCACCAACCGGGAGATATCACATGGTTCCTCTGATCCTCTGGCTGCTCGGCGTTCCGCTCACCCTGATCCTGCTGTTCATGCTGATCTTCTGAGCCAGGCCGCTCAGCCCTGGCGGGGCGGCTCCGGGAGGGGCCGCTCCGGTTTTTCCTTCACCTCCTCCAGCTGTTCGATGTTGACGCCCGCACGGGCGCCGAGGTCGCCGGCTTCGACTTCGTCGGCCGTCGCCGGCCCCACTTCGTGGTCGCCCCGGTTGGCATAGGGCTGGTGCCCGCGTCCCTGGTCCCAGGTGACTTCGGTGCTCGGGCCGTGCAGGGCGTGTCCGTCGCCCTGGGCTTCGCCGGGCGCGCGCGGGGTCTCATTCTGGTTCATGCGGATCTCCACAAAAGAGCTGACCCGCCGAGGGTGGAACCTTGCGGCGGGTCGGGATGTAGGACGCGTGCCCGGCGGGGCTGTCGCGCCCGGCGGATGCTGCCGAGCCGCTCAGCGCGCGGGCACCAGCACGACCGGGTCGGAGGTGCGCGGCTCGATGGTCACCGAGGTCTGGCCCGGCGGCAGCACCACGGTCTCGACTTCACGGATCACGCCGCCGCCCGCCACGCTGCCTTCGGCACTGCCCATGCCCATCACCCGCGCTTCGCAGGCGGCCTTGTCCTCGCCGCTGGTGAAGACATTGCAGCGGGCCATGGCGTTGAGGTCATGGGCACCGCGGTTCTCCAGCTGCCCGCGGCGCTTCTCGGCGGCGGCGTTGCGTGCTTCCTTGAGGCAGGTGTCGCGGTCCTGTTGCGTGTTGCCGCTCAGGCAGGCCTGCACTTCGGACTGGTAGCTGCCGGTCGCATCGATGTCGGTGGCGGTGGCCATCTGCGCGGTGGCGGCGCCGACCGCCAGCAAGGCGGACACGCCGAACGAAACGAGGCTCTTGGTCTTGCGGCTGTCCTTGCGAGGCATGGGAAAGCTCCTTGTGCGGTTTCTGTTGGATTCCTCCAGTGTGGATGGCGTGCGTCTTTCGCACTGCCGGAGAGGTGCTGCAAAGGCTGCGCGCGACCTCGCACCGCCTGGTAGGACGGCGCCGTCTGCCAAGGAAAGTGCTGGGGCGCGGGGTCGTTGCCCGGGCGCTCAGATGGCCCAGCCGCGGGGGTCCGCCGTCTCCAGCTCCCAGGCCGTGGCCCGCCACGCCCGGCGCACGGACTTCAGCAACTGCATCGCCGGCTCCACCAGGGGCGCCAGCACCCGCACCGCCACCACCCGCGGGCCCGGCGCCGTCGCCCCGGCGGAGGCCGCCAGCGGATGGGCCGTGATGAGGTCGCGCGCGGCATCGAGCAGCTGCTCCCGCCGGGCCCGCGGCAGCTCGCTGCCGGCCGCGAAGAACAGGGTGGCGAGGCAGCGGTGGCCCGCCAGGCCCAGCCGGCCTTCCATCAGGAGGCGGTCGTCCGCCGCGATGCGGCCACGCTCCAGCCAGGCGCCGCGCAGCTCCAGGTGCTGCAGCACCTCGCCCCGCGCGAAAGGCTGGCCGGCCTGCGGAAGCCCCAGCGCGGCGACGTCCCAGCCCAGCGCCTCGGCCCCAGGCGCGAGGTCCAGCACCAGCCGGTTGTGGGCGTGGCAGCCGCTGTAGTAGATCGCCTCCAGCGGCAGCCATTCCAGCCGCGCGCCCGGCTCCAGCGTGACCTGCACCTGCTGCGCCGCCTGTGCGCCTTCGCTGCGGTAGAAGCGCGAGGCGCCGGGGGTGGTGACCAGGCCGTGTGCGCCCGATGCCGCGGTGACCCGCACGTCCAGCAGATCGCCTTCCACCAGGCCGCCCGGGGGATGCACCAGCACGTTGTGGCAGACCGCGTCGCCTTCGGGGTAGAGGCTTTGCAGGATGCGCAGCGGCCCCTGGTGGAGGAAGCGGGCGGTGGTGCGCCCGGCCTCGGCGCGGTAATCGAGGTCCAGTCTTGCGTGCCAGGGCATGCGGCGAGTGTAGTGGCGGCCTTCGCGGCGGCCGCCGTCGTGCGCCTAGCGCAGTTCCGGTGCGCTGACGCCCGCGGGCAGGACCGCCGCGGCGACCCGGAAGGCATTGCCCTCCGGGTCGGCCAGCACGGCCTGCCACTGGCCGTAGTAGGTCGCGAAAGGGCCCATCAGCACCTGGCCGCCCAGATCGCGGGTGCGCGCGGCCGCCGTGTCGACCATCGCGGGCGTGTCCACCATGAAGGTGGCATAGGCGATGGTGGTGGGCGCCGCGTCCGCGGCCGGGCGCCGACCGCCCATCCCCAACAGGTCGTAGGCCGGGTCGGCGTTGAAGCCGAACTGGAAGTCCGGTGTTTCCAGCGCGCGGTAGATCGGCGAGCGCGCTTGCTGCGCCTCGGGCAGCGCCAGCAGCGCGCGGTAGAAGTCGAACTGGGCCGCGACGTCGCGGCACAGCAGGTTGAACCACAGCTTCATGCCACGGCGTCAGGCCTTGAGCCTGCGGTCGGCGGCGGCGGGCAGGAAGCGGTCGGTCCAGGCCTGCGCCACCGTGGGCGAGGACTTCAGGCCGAAGGCGCCGACGGTTTCGTCGATGGTCGCCTGCATGCGTGCCGGCGTGGCGACGCCCCAGCCCTGGCTGCGCGTGTCGGCGGTCTTCATCGTGCCGTCGACGATCAGCTTCAGGCGCTCGAATTCGATTTCCTCGTTGGCCAGCGGCTCGCGTGCCTTGACGGCGGCGGCGCCGGCGCGCGGGTCGGCGATGCAGTCGATCCAGCCGCGGGTGGTCGCCTTGACGAAGGCGCGCATCGCCTCGGGATGCGCGGTCATCGCCTTGGTGTTGGCGACCAGGCCGTTGCCATAGGACTTCATGCCGTGGTCGGAGAAGCGGAACACCGTGAGCTGCTCCGGGCCCATGCCGCGCGCCTTGAGGTTCAGCAGGCCGGTGAAGAAGAAGTAGGCGGAAGCGTCGAAGTCGCCCTTGACGAAGCGCGTGTCGCCGATGTCGGGCGTCACGTTCTCCCACTTGACGCCGCTGGGGTCGAAGCCCTGGGCCTTGGCGAACACGGGGAACAGCTTGCGCGAGGCGTTGAAGGGCTGGCCGAGGATGGTCTTGCCGGCCAGGTCGGACGGCTTGGTGATGGGGCCATCCTTGCGCACGATGATGGCGTTGGGGTTGAGGTCGTACTGGATGGCGACGGCGGTCAGGCGGCTTTCCGGATTGGCCACGTTGAACTCGATCATGGTGGCGAGGTCGGCGGACGCGACGTCGTAGGCGCCGCTGCCCACCAGGCTGATGGCGGCGGCCGAGCCGTTGCCGGTGTCGATGGCGACGTCGAGGCCGGCGTCCTTGTAGTAGCCGCGCTGCTGCGCCAGCAGGAAGCCGGCACCGGAGGCTTCGACCTTCCAGCCCAGGTTGAACTTGAACTTCTGCAGCGAACCCTGGGCACGGACCCAGGGGGCCGCGAGGACGGCGGAGGCAGCAGCGCTGCACAGGAGGGATCGACGTTTCATGGCGGGGTCTCGCAGGTGGTGGGCACGAACACGCTTGCAGCCCACCGCCACGCCCTCATGCAGGACTCCCGCCACCGTGCCGGATGCGCGAGCGGAGGCGATCGCCGCATGCAGGCGCGCAGGGGCGCACCTTCAAGAGCAATTTCCGGCCGCGCGGGCGCTGGGCGCCCCGCGTCTGTGCGGGCCAGGCCTCGGGCGGTGAACGCTTCTACTCTTCACCGATGCTTGAGCATTTCGCGTGCCAGTCGGCAGGCGCGCGCGGTCGAAGCATCGCGCGCTCCATCGCGCGATGCCTCTTCATGGTGCGTCAACGCGGGAGAAGCCTCGCTTTGCGCCATTTCCGTGCAGTTTCGACGGTGGCAGCGGAGTCGTTGCACCTCATGCGTGCGAAAGTGGCCCCAGGATAGGGGCCAAGGGCGCGGCCACGGGGTGGAGCGGCCTCGCCGCCCGCGCCCGGGCCTCAATGGCCTTGCGAGCCCCGGTGGGCCCAGGCCGTGGTGTGGCGCTCGATGAAGCTGAACAGCTCGTACATCACCATCGCCATCGCGCCCACCACCACCAGGCCGGCGAAGGCCAGGCCCATCTGCATGGCGGAGCCGGCGGAGATCAGCAGGTAGCCGATGCCCTCGTTGGACGCCGTCATCTCCGACACGGTGGTGCCGACGAAGGCCAGCGTGATCGCCACCTTGAGCGAGCCGAAGAAGTAGGGCATGGAGCGCGGCAGGCCCACCTTCATCAGTACGTCCCAGCGCTTGGCGCCCAGCACCCGCAGCACGTCCTCCAGCTCCGGCTCCAGCGTCGCCAGCCCGGTGGCGATGTTGACCATGATGGGGAAGAAGGAGATCAGAAAGGCCGTCAGGATGGCCGGGCCGATGCCGATGCCGAACCACACCACCAGGATGGGCACGAAGGCCGCCTTGGGCAGCGCGTTGAACGCCGTCATCAGCGGGTAGACCGCGGAATAGGCGATGCGCGAGCTGCCGATCAGGAAGCCCAGCAGCAGGCCCACGACGATGGCGATGCCGAAGCCGGCCATGGTGACCCAGAAGGTGCGCCAGGCATGGCCGGCGATGACGCCCTTGAACTCGATGAACTGGGTCCAGATGCGCCAGGGACTCGGGAAGATGAATTCCGAGACGTGGAAGGCGGAGCAGATGATCTGCCACAGCGCGATCACCGCCACCAGCAGGATCCACGGCGACCACAGCTCGACCATGCGTTGCTGGCGGGCGTTCATTGCGCCACCTCCGCGCCGGTCTTGCGCAGCGCGCCGATGTGGCCGCGCAGTTCATGGACGATGTCCGTGAACTCCTTGGTGTAGGTGATCTCGAGTTCGCGCGGGCGCGGCAGCTCGATCCCGCGCTTGACCACGAAGCGGCCGGGGCTCTTGCTCATGACGTACACGGTGTCGGCCAGGAATACGGACTCGCGCAGGTCGTGCGTAACCAGGATCACGTTGAAGCGCTGCTCGGTCCACAGGTCGCGCAGGATGACCCACAGCTCCTCGCGGGTGAAGGCGTCGAGCGCGCCGAAGGGCTCGTCGAGCAGCAGCATCTTGGGCTCGTGGATCAGCGCGCGGCAGATGCTGGCGCGCTGCTGCATGCCGCCGGAGAGCTGCCACGGGAACTTGTCCTCGTAGCCGCCGAGGCCCACCTTCTGCAGCAGGGCGCGGGCGCGCTGCTCGTACTCGGCGCGCTTCGCCTTGAAGTTGCTGCGGTAGGGTTCGACGATCTCCAGCGGCAGCAGCACGTTGTCGACCGTGGTGCGCCACGGCAGCAGCGACGGCGCCTGGAAGGCCATGCCCGAGATCTTGAGCGGGCCGGTCACCGGCTGGCCGTCGATGCGGATGCGGCCGCGCGAGGGCTTGCGCAAGCCCGTGGCCAGCTTCATGAAGGTGGATTTGCCGCAGCCCGAGGGGCCGACGATGGCGATGAATTCTCCCTGGCCGACCTGAAGGTCGATGGCCTCGACGGCGAACTGCCCTTGGGCGAACAGCTCGTCGTTGTAGGCCAGCCAGACGTCCTGGAAATCGATGAATGACAAGATGACCTCGCCGCTGGGCGGCTTCGATGACGCGTGCAATGTGCTTCAGGCGCACGCCCGGCGCGGCCGGGACCGCGCGCCAGGCCCTTACTTGCGGGCGGGCGGAAGGACGTTGAGTTCGACCTTGGACGGCAGGAAGCCGTCGTTCCAGACTTCCTGCGCCTTGACGCGGGTCTTGGTGGCGAAGGCATCGGACACCTGCGAGGCCATCAGTGACAGGCGGGCCGGGTTGGCCTGGCCGAAGCCTTCGGCGCGGGCGTCCGGGCTGGCGATCACGTCGGCGATGGCCATGCGCAGGCGGCGCTTTTCCAGTTCGACGTTGATGATGCCGTCACGCGCCTTCACGTGCTCGATGGCGGCGTCGGGGTTGGCCATCACCTCCTTGGCGCCCTTGGCGAAGGCCGACAGGAAGGCCTTGACCGCCGCCGGGTTCTCGCGCAGCAGCTTGGGCGAGGCGATGATCACGTTGCCATACAGCTTCACGCCGTGCTGGGCGTAGGGCAGGGTGACCACGTCGTCCAGCTTCACGCCGCGCGCTTCCAGGTTCAGCAGCGAGGTGAAGGAGAAGCCGGTGATGGCGTCGATGTCGCCGCGCACCAGCATGGTCTCGCGCAGCGGCGGGTCCATGGCCGTCCACTGCACGTTGGTGACGTTGTTGGCCTTGGAGAAGATCGGGAAGGCGCGGCGGCCGGCGTCGAACACCGGGGCGCCCAGCTTCTTGCCATTGAGGTCGGCGGCGCTCTTGATGCCGGACTTCTTCAGCGCCATCACGGCCGCCGGCGTGTTGTTGTAGACCATCATCACCGCCACCGGCTTGTTCGGCGCGTCGGGGTTGTTGGCATGGAACTCCATCAGCGCCGCCAGGTCGGCGAACCCCATGTCGTAGGAGCCGGAAGCCACGCGGGTGACCGTGCCGCCCGAGCCGTTGCCCGCGTCGATGGTCACATCGAGCTTGGCGTCCTTGAAATAGCCCTTGGCGGCGGGCTGCAGGAACAGGGCCGACGGCCCTTCGAAGCGCCAGTCGAGCTGGAACTTGATGGGGGTGGGGGCCTGGGCGTGGACATGGCCGGCGAATGCCAGTGCGAGGGCCGGGACCGCCTGCAGGAAAACGCGTTTTTTCATGGAACGTACTCCGGGGATAGAGAGAGGTGGGGACCCAAAAGCAAGATCGGTGCCGTCGAGCTGGCGCGCCGTTTCGCGATGGTGGCTCAGCAGCCAAGCTGCCCGAACGGGGCTAACCCCAATGCGCGCCACGCCCCGCAAGCCCTTGTCCGACGCCGCCACGCGCCGGCCCCGCACTTTCAGGTTTTACAGGCGACTACGGCCGGGGCGCGGCGGCGTCGCCATAGTGAGCAGCACCGGCCCCATGGGCAGGTGGTCCTCGCCGCGAGGCGGGCCCCATCAACAACACGCCGTACGCGGCAAAAGGAGTGCAACTATGGGTTTTCTTATCTGGTTGATCGTTGGCGGTATCGTGGGCTGGCTGGCCAGCCTGGTCATGCGCACCGACGGCCAGCAGGGCATCCTGCTGAACGTGGTGGTGGGTATCGTGGGCGCCTTCCTGGGCGGCCTGCTGATCTCGCCGCTGGTGGGCGTGGGCACCATCAATGACGGCATCAGCATCGGCTCGATCATCGTCTCGCTGATCGGCGCGATCATCCTGCTGGCCATCGTGAACCTGTTCCGCCGCGGCCGCGTGCGCTAAGCCGGTTCGGCAACGGACACTTCCACGCGGGCCCGCCGGCCCGCGTAACGGGCGTCCCCTGCGGGGCGCCCGTTGTCGTGGGCGCTAACATCGTGCTCCAAGGACCATGAGATGAGCGAACCCGTCTGGGTACCCGTCGCGCAGGGAGAACTGTTCGACAAGATCACCATCCTGCTGATCAAGCAGGAACGCATGAAGGATGCCCGCCAGCTGGCCAACGTCGGGCGCGAGCTGGGGCTGCTGCAGGAAGTGGCGGCCCGACTGGACACGGCGGCGGTGCGGCCGCAGCTGGAGGCGCTGCAAGCCGAGCTGCTGGCCGTCAACGGCACGTTGTGGGACCTGGAAAACACCGTGCGGGCCCTGGCCCGCGCCGGCGACCACGGACCGGCCTTCGTCGCCGCGGCCCAGGCGATCTACGACAACAACGACCGGCGGGCGGCCATCAAGCGCCGGATCAACGCCTTGCTCGGCTCGGCCCTGGTCGAGGAGAAGGACCACAGTGGCGGGCGCTGAAGCGCGCCACACGCAGGCCCTGCTGGCCCTGGCGCTGGACGCCGGCGCGCGTGGCGACACCGCGGCGGCGCTGGCGCTGCTGCGGCAGGC
>JAEZKX010000420.1 GCA_023436025.1 Pseudomonadota bacterium
GCGCCTGCACAGCGACTCGTGCTACGTGCCGCGCGACTGGGTCGCGCCCGGCTGGGAGTTCCACGCATGAACGCGCGCACCGTGCCCCTGCACGCCCTGGCCCACGCCCGCACCGGCGACAAGGGCAACCGCTCCTGCATCAGCCTGGTCGCCTACGACCCGCGCCACTGGGACCTGCTGGTGGCGCAGGTGACCGAGGCGCGCGTGGCGCAGCTGTTCGCCACGCGACAACCCACCGCCGTGCGGCGCTACCTGCTGCCGCGGCTGCACGCCATGAACTTCGTGCTGGACGACGTGCTCGACGGCGGCGTCAACGGCTCGCTCAACCTCGACGCGCACGGCAAGGCCCTGTCCGGCCTGCTGCTCACCCTTTCCATCGCCACCCACACCCACTAGAGGAGACTTCAAATGCAACGTGCCCTGCCCCGCCGCTTCGCCCTGGCCGCCATGGCGGCCTTCACCGCGCTGGCCGTCCTGCCCGCCGCGGCACAGACCTATCCGGACAAGCCGCTCACCTTCATCGTGCCCTTCGCCGCCGGCAGTGCCACCGACCAGATCGCGCGCGCCGTCGGCCAGGCCGTCACCGAGGCCACCGGCCAGCAGGTGGTGGTGGACAACAAGCCGGGCGCCAACTCCTTCATCGGCGCGCAAGCCGCGGCCCGCGCCAAGAACGACGGCTACTCGGTGCTGATCACCACCAACACCACGCATGCGGCGAACGAGCACCTGTTCAAGAAGCTGCCTTACGACCCGGTGAAGGACTTCGAACCCGTGACCCTGCTGGGCAAGGGCGGCCAGATCCTGGTGGTCAACCCCTCCGTGCCGGCCAACAACGTCGCCGAGTTCATCAAGCTGGCGAAGTCGCAACCCGGCAAGGTGACCTTCGGCTACGGCAGCTCCTCCAGCCGCGTGGCGGGCGAGCTGTTCGAGCAGATGACCGGCGCCGACATCCAGCCCGTGCCCTACCGCAGCAACCCCCTGGGCATCACCGACCTGCTGGGCGGCCAGATCCAGGCCATGTTCACCGACAGCGCCACCGGCCTGCCGCAGGTCAAGGGCGGCAAGCTGCGCGCGCTGGGCGTGACGGCGTCCAAGCGCTCGCCGCTCGCCCCCGAGGTGCCCACCATCGCCGAGACGGTGCCCGGCTACGAGTCGGGCTTCTGGTTCGCGGCCTACGTGCCGGCCGGCACGCCCGCGCCGGTGGTCGCGCGCCTCAACGAGATCATGGTGAAGGCGGCGCGCACGCCCACGGCCGCCAAGTTCTACGAGCCCACCGGCACCGAGCTGGTGACCAGCACGCCCGACGAACTGCGCCGCTTCCAGGCGGCCGAGTCGCAGAAGTGGCGCAAGATCATCGAGACCGCCGGCATCGAGAAGGAATGAGCGCGGTGCGCATAGAAGAAGGCAGGAGACGCACGATGACGCACAAGTCCCTTTCCCTGGCCGGCGCGCTGTTCGCGCTGGCCCTGGCCGGCTGCGGAGGCGGTGGCGGCGGCGACGATCCGCCGGTGGCAGAGGTGCCGCCACCGGCCGAGCCGGTGGCGCGCGCCTGCGCCCTCGACAGCTTCGCCGGGCTGGCGCTCGAACAGGGCGCCACCGTCACTGCCGTCGAGGCCGTCGCGGCCGACAGCTACAAGCCCGCGGGTCGCGCGACGCCCATCGCCAACCTGCCGGCCTTCTGCCTGGTGCAGGGACAGTCGCGCCCCAGCGCCGACTCGCTGGTGAACTTCGAGCTGTGGGTGCCACAGGCGGGCTGGAACGGCAAGCTGGTGGCCACCGGCAACGGCGGCTACAGCCCCGCGCTGAGCTACAACGACATGGCCTATGCCATGCGCCAGGGCTATGCCGTGCTGGGCGGCGACACCGGCCACCAGAGCACCGACCCCAACGAGATGTTCTGGGGCGTCGGCCATCCGGAGAAGATCCGCGACTGGGGTTCGCGCTCGATCAACGCGATCACGGTGCCGGGCAAGACCCTGCTGGCCCACCTGCAGGGCGAGCCCGCCTCGCACGCCTACTACTACGGCTGCTCCACCGGCGGCCACCAGGGCTACGCGGAGGTGCAGGACTATCCGCAGGACTTCGACGGCGTCATCGCCGGCGCGCCGGGCAACAACCGCACGGCGCTCAACGCCGAATTCCTGTGGCGCTACCAGTCCAACCGTGTCGCCGGCACCAACACCCAGATCCTCACCGCGGCCAAGGCCCGGCTGATCGGCGAACGCGCGGTGGCCGCCTGCGACGCGCTCGACGGCGTGACCGATGGCGTCATCGCCGATCCGCGTGACTGCACCACCGCGCACTTCAACGTGGAATCGCTGCAGTGCCCCGGCGCCGACGCGGCGAACTGCCTCACGGCCGACCAGGTGGCGGCGGCGAAGAAGATCTACCAGGGCCCGCGCAATCCGCGCACCAATGCGCTGATCTATCCCGGCCCCGGGATCGGCACCGAATCGGGCTGGCCCAGCTACTGGGGCAGCACGGCGCCGACGCGCTCGGACTTCTGGGCGCTGTGGGTGTACGACGACCCGCGCTGGGACTGGTGGAGCTTCGACTACGACCGCGACATGGCCTTCTCGCTGGCCAAGGTGGGGCCGCTGGTCGACCATGTCGACCCGGACATCTCCGCCTTCAAGGCGCGCGGCGGCAAGTTGCTCACCTACATCGGCTGGAACGATCCGGTGGTGAGCCCGCTCGACACCATCGCCTACTACGAGCAGGTGCGCACGCTCCAGGGCTCGCAGCAGGCCACCGATGCGTTCTTCCGGCTGTTCCTGGCACCGGGCGTGGGCCACTGCAGCGGCGGCACCGGCCCCAGCGTGTTCGGCAACGGCGGCAACGCCGCGCCCAACCCGACGGCCGACAACGACCTGCTGATGGCGCTGGACCGCTGGGTGACGCAGGGCACGGCGCCCGAGCGCATCATCGCCTCGCGCGTGGCGGGCGGCGCGGTGACGCAGACGCGGCCGCTGTGCCCGTACCCGAAGAAGGCGGTCTACAACGGTGCGGGCAGCACCGACCAGGCGGAGAACTTCACCTGCCTGTGAGGCGCCGATGATGCGCGGGATGGGCCGGCGGCCCATCCCCGCCTCAATGGAAATCGCGGCTGCCCTCGACCTGTCCCAGCCGCCCCAGCAGCGGCGTCAGGTCTTCCAGCTGTTCGGCGATCAGGTGGCGCACGGTGCCGCCGCTGTCGACGTCGCGCTGCCACACGCCGCGCACGGCCAGCAGGCGCGAATGCAGCAGGGCGTCGCGCTGGCGTTCGCGCACATGCTTCCACACGATCACGTTGACGGGGCCGGTCTCGTCCTCGAGGGTGACGAAGATGGTGCCGTTGGCGGTCTGCGGCTGCTGGCGCACGGTGACCAGGCCGCAGGCCGCCACGCGGCGGTTGTGCGGCAGTTCGTGCAGCTGTTCGGCCGACAGCAGCTTCATCCGGGCCAGCTTCGCGCGCAGCAGGGCCACCGGGTGACGCCGCAGCGTGAAGCCGCGTGACGCATAGTCGAAGAAGATCTCCTCGCCCTCGTGCGCCGGCGCCAGCGTCAGCTGCGCCTCGTCGATGGGCGCAGCGCGCAGCAGCTCCGGCGCGCGCTGCTGCGCCGCCGCCTCCCACACCTGCTGGCGGCGGTGGCCGGCCAGGGAGGCCAGGGCATCGCCCGCGGCCAGCGCCCGCAGGTCCTTCACATCGAGCTGGGCGCGCAGCGCCAGGTCTTCGACGCTGGTGAACGGCCCCTGCGCGCGGGCCTGCGCGATGCGCCGTCCCGCCGCTTCGGCGAGCCCGCCCACCGAGCGCAGGCCCAGGCGCACGGGCGGGCGCGAGACGTCCTCCGGGGAGGGGGGCGGACAGTTGGAATCCGGACAATTGGAATCTGACCCCAATTTCTGGGCAGCGGACGCGGAAGAATTGGAATCTGCCCCCAATTTGGCGTCCCAGTCGCTGTGCATCACGTCCGGCGGCAGCACGGTGACGCCATGGCGCTGCGCATCCTGGATCAGCTGCGCGGGCGCGTAGAAGCCCATGGGCTGCGAATTGAGCATGGCGGCGAGGAAGGCTTCGGGCTCGTGGCACTTGAGCCAGCTGCTGTCGTAGGCCAGCAGCGCGAAGCTGTAGGCATGGCTTTCGGGGAAGCCGTATTCGCCGAAGCCGAGGATCTGCTGGAAGATGCTCCGGGCGAACTCCTCGCGGTAACCCTTGGCCAGCATGCCGGAGATCAGCCGGTCTTCGAACTTGTGGACGCCGCCGCTGCGCTTCCAGGCCGCCATCGAGCGGCGCAGCTGGTCGGCTTCGTCGGCCGAGAAGCTGGCGGCGATCATCGAGATCTGCATCACCTGCTCCTGGAAGATGGGCACGCCCAGCGTGCGCGCCAGCGCGGCCTTCAGCTCCTCGCTCTCGTAGTGCACCGGCAGCCCCTGCCGCATGCGTTCGCGCGCCTTCAGGTAGGGATGGATCATGCCGCCCTGGATCGGCCCCGGCCGCACGATGGCCACCTCGATCACCAGGTCGTAGAACTGGCGCGGCAGCAGGCGCGGCAGCATCGACATCTGCGCGCGGCTCTCGATCTGGAACACGCCCACCGTGTCGGCCCGGCAGATCATGTCGTAGGTGGCCTGGTCCTTGTCGGGGATGTCGGCCAGCGTGAAGGGCGTGCCGCGGCGCTGCGCCACCAGGGCCAGGCAGCGGCGGATGGCGGTGAGCATGCCCAGCGCCAGCACGTCCACCTTCAGCAGCCCCATCTCGTCGAGGTCGTCCTTGTCCCACTGGATGACGGAGCGGTCCGGCATGGCCGCGTTCTCCACCGGCACCACGCGCGTGAGCCTGCCCTGCGTCAGCACGAAGCCGCCCACGTGCTGGCTGAGGTGGCGCGGGAATCCCATCAGCTCCTCGGACAGCTCCATCCACAGCGCCAGCGCCTTCGGGTGCGCCTCGACGCGCAGCGCCTGCGCCAGCTCCCGCAGCTTCTCCACGCGCAGCGCGCGCTCGTCGAACCAGAAGTGGTCCTTGGCGAAGGCGTCGACCAGGGCTTCGGGGATGGCGAGCGCCTTGCCGACGTCGCGGATCGCGCTGCGGGTGCGGTAGGTCGCCACCACGGCGGCGATGGCCGCGCGCTCGCGCCCGTACTTCTGGTAGATGTACTGGATCACCTCCTCGCGCCGTTCGTGCTCGAAGTCGACGTCGATGTCGGGCGGCTCCTTGCGTTCGCGGCTGATGAAGCGCTCGAACAGCAGGTCGGAGCGCGCCGGGTCCACGGCCGTGATGCCCAGGCAGTAGCAGACGGCGGAATTGGCGGCCGAGCCGCGGCCCTGGCACAGGATGTCCCTGGACCGCGCGAAGCGCACGATGTCGTGCACCGTCAGGAAATACATCTCGTAGGCGCAGTCGGAGATCAGGTCCAGCTCGCGGCGCAGCTGGCGCCGCACCTCGCGCGGCACGCCCCGCGGATAGCGCCGGATCGCGCCCTCGATGGTGTGGCGGCGCAGCACCTGCCGCGGCGTCATGCCCCTGGGCACCGTCTCCAGCGGGTACTGGTACTTGATCTCCTCCAGGCTGAAGGTGCAGCGCTCCATCACATCGAGCGTGCGTTCCAGCAGCTCGCGCGGGTAGACGCCGGCCAGCCGCATGCGGTGGCGCAGGTGGCGCTCGGCATTGCCCTCCAGCGCGAAGCCGCATTCGGCCACGGGCCGGCCCAGGCGCACCGCCGTCACCACGTCCTGCAGCGGCTTGCGCGAGCGCGCGTGCATGTGCACGTCGCCGGCCGCCACGAGCGGGATGCCGGTGGCCAGCGCGACGCGCTCCAGCATCTCCAGGCGCAGCTCGTCGTCGCCCTGCAGCAGCAGCTCCACCGCCAGCCAGCAGCGGCCGGGGAACAAGGCCTGCGCCCATTCGACCCGTTCGCACAGCGCCTCGAAGCCGACTCCGGCGCCGGGCGCGAGCAGGATCTCGCAGTCGGCCAGCAGCGAGAAGTCGCTGCCGGCGCGGGTGCAGACGTACGCGCCCTTGTCCGCCTGCATGCGGCAGGCGGAGATGAACTGGCACAGGTTGCCCCATCCAGTGGCATTGCGCACCAGCGCCACCAGGCGAAAGCCGTCGAGCGCGAACTCGGCGCCCAGCAGCAGCCGCAGGCCGCACTCCCGGGCTTCGGCATGGGCGCGCACCACGCCGGCCACCGAGCATTCGTCGGTGATGGCGAGCGCGGCGTAGCCCAGTTCGTGCGCGCGCCGCACCAGCTCCTGCGGATGCGAGGCGCCGCGCTGGAAGCTGAAGTTCGAGAGGCAGTGCAGCTCTGCGTAGTCGGGCAGCCAGGACATGGCTTCTCAGGCGTAGATGCCGTGCAGGAACCACTGCGCCCGGTCCTGCTCGGCCGAGAGGCGCTCGCGGTAGACCCACAGCAGGCCCACGGCTTCGCTGCGGGCGACGAAGTAGTCGCGCACCACGGGCTCGGGCAGGCGCTCGTCCCACCAGGCGCCCTCGAGGCGGCGCGCCCGGGTGAGCAGCTGCAGCGGGCCCTGGTACCAGGGCTTGTCGGCCTTCACCTGGAGCTTCACCGGCTCGCGCAGCAGCCAGGGCGGCAGGAAGT
>JAEZKX010000010.1 GCA_023436025.1 Pseudomonadota bacterium
GTGTGCTCGCGCAGCGAGCGCACCATTGGGGCGGACGATGGATACGGTGCGCTCGCTGCGCGAGCACACCCTACCGACACCGTACCGACAACCCTGCCGGCCCCCTTATCGGGCCTCCTCGGGCGCGACCGCCGTTTCCAGCGCATCGATGAACATCGCCGGCACGTCGAAGCCGGTCTGCTGCGTGATCTCCTGGAAGCAGGTCGGGCTGGTGACGTTGATCTCGGTGAGGCAGGCGCCGATCACGTCCACACCGATCAGCAGCATGCCGCGCGGCGCCAGCTTGGGCCCGATGGTCTCGGCGATCTCGCGGTCGCGGTCGGACAGCGGCTGGGCCACGCCCTTGCCGCCGGCCGCCAGGTTGCCGCGGATCTCGCTGCCTTGCGGGATGCGCGCCAGGCTGAAGGGCACGGCTTGGCCGCCGATGACCAGCACGCGCTTGTCGCCGGCGACGATCTCGGGCACGTAGCGCTGGACCATGATCGTGGTCGACCCGCCCTGGTTGAGGGTCTCAACGATAGAGCCCAGGTTGAGGCCGTCGGGGCCGACGCGGAAGATGCCCATGCCGCCCATGCCGTCCAACGGCTTGAGGATGATGTCGGCATGCTCGGCATGGAAGCGTCGCACCTCGTCGGCGTCGCGCGTCACCAGCGTGGGGCTGACGAACTGCGGAAACTCCATGATCGCGAGCTTCTCGGGATGGTCGCGCAGCGCCGCCGGCTTGTTGAAGACCCGCGCGCCCTCGCGCTCGGCCTGCTCCAGCAGGTGGGTGGCGTAGAAGTACTCGCTGTCGAAGGGCGGGTCCTTGCGCATGAGGACGGCATCGAACTCCGCCAGCGGGCGCACCACGTTGCGCAGGGTGCGGAACCAGTCCTCCTCCTGCCCGGTCAGCTCGATCTCGCGCACATGCGCCGTCACCACGCCGCCGGAGCGCCACACCAGATGGCGCGGCTCGCAGGCGGCGACGCGGTGGCCGCGCCGCTGCGCCTCGCGCATCATCGAAAAGGTGGTGTCCTTGTAGGTGCGGAAGAGCTCGAGGGGGTCGGCGACAAAAAGGATGTTCACGCGCGTACTGTTGCACAAAATGTGGGGCGTTGCCGTGGCTGGGCCTTTGCCGCACGGCGGTGGCGCGGACAACGCGCCGCGGCTGGACAGGACCAATCGCCTGTCCTCCCGGGGTCGAAGGGCCGGTCCGCCATCCGCCATGCGCGCTTGCGCGATACGCCCGGGGCCCACGCACAAGGCCTTGTGATGGAGCCCCAGGCGGGGCGCATCATCGCCCGAGCACCTTTTCCAAGGCCTTGCCTTTGGCGAGCTCGTCGACTAGCTTGTCGAGCTGGCGAATCTTCCTCATCAAGGGGTCGTCGACCTCTTCTACGCGGACTCCACACACGACGCCCTGGATCAGACCGCAGTTCGGATTCATGGCCGGCGCCTGGGAAAAGAAGGTCTGGAAGTCGACGTTCCGCTCGATCTGCTGCTCCAGGCCGGCCTGCTCGTAGCCGGTCAGCCACCGGATGACGGCGTCGACTTCTTCCTGGCTGCGGCCCTTGCGCCTGGCCTTCTCGACGTACATCGGGTAGACCTTGGCGAATGGCATGGTGAAGATTCTGTGCGTCGTCATGGATCACTCTCCGGGATGCGAGCAGGCCCGTGGGGTTCAGGCGAGGCCCGCGTGGTGACCAGTTTGACGTGACCCGTCATCGTTTGCCTCATCCCCCACCGCTGCGCGCCGGAATCCGGGACACGTAGTCGGCGCACCAAAGCACCCACGCAGCCAGGTCCTTGTCGTTCGCTATCGCAGGCGCATCGACGTAGACATACCCCTTCATGGGGCGGCCGGTGAAATCCATGACCCGCACGTGCGGCATCGCGAGCGCGTCTTCATGCCTTTCGCGTCCCACCCGGGCCATCAGGCTCGCGTTGCGAATGCCGATGAACATCTTGCCATCCACGAGGAAGGCCAAGCCGCCGAACATCCTGCGCTCGCTGATCCCGGGGCGGCCGGCCAGGACATCGCGGACGCGTTGGGCCAGTTCGGCATCGAAAGCCATGGTGGAACCTAGCGAAGCTGCACGGCGCCGCCAGACGCAGGCTCCCGCGCGCAGCGCGTGGCGTCTTGCGCGCGCGCGTCCGTGCCGGACGACCCCTCAGGCCTCGTCGAACTGAAGAAGTGGTCATCGGTATCCTGATGCGCGTGCCACACGAACTCGCCCTTGACCTTCACCACCATCAGGTCGTGCCCGTTGAACTGGCCCACCGTGCGGGGTTGCCATTGTTCGGAGAAGGTGGCGAGCTTCTCAGCCAGGTTGACCGCTTCCATGGTCCCTCGCGCGTCGTGGTGGTGAGGCATGGTAGCCGGACGCTGGCACGGCGGCAATTGGGCCGCTTGGGCGCAACAGCCGGCGGCCTGCCGTCCAGCCAGAGATCCCACGCCGCCTTGCTGCGGCGTGTCCGAGCCGGGTCTATTCGTCCTTGAACTGTGGACAGCCTGCCTCCTTGCAGGCCAAGGTCTTCTTCAGCTGGTGGGTTCTCGCTTCCGTCATTGCGCCCAGACAGTTCGCGTTCAACATCGGCCGCAGCGTTCCACCTTGCCAAGCACTCGTATCGAACCTGCATTGAGCATCACGGTACGCCAGCCAGGCACGCTGAGCCTTGCGGAGCTCTTCGCGTGCGCTCGGTTGTTGGAGCCTCCGCATGAGCGCCTGGTACGCAGCGTTCAGTGCCACGTCCTTCTCGTAGTAGTGGTAGAGCGCGCATATCGTCATATGCAACTGCACGCCGCTGTCGCACCCCGTCTCTCCATGCTCCCGAATTTCCTGCTCGGTGAAGCCGGTGGCCTTCGCCATTGCGCTCACGGCTTGGTCATCGGCTGCGGCCACCATCAAGGGGCCGAGAAAGGCGATCAGGGTCAGGAGCAACTTCATGGGTGACGTGTTAGCGCGATTCTTGTATATCGGCTGAGTGCCGCTCGGGAGCAGTTCTTGACGGTCCTGTTCCGAAACACCGAGCGCATCCGCCCGCGCCTCATGCGCGTCCTTCGCGGAGGCCCCTCAGGGTGAGATGCCAGGAATCGAAGGACCGGCGCGATGAACTTTGTCGCATGCTGGAGCCGTCATGAAAGTTGACTTGAGGGGTAGTCCTTAGGCTTGTTAGCCATCACTCCACGCGCACCTCGATGAAGCTGCCAGGCTGCGCCGAGTCGACTGCTGCGAGTACCTTCTCTGCCACCGCACGAATTCTGGGCCAACTCGTGGTGGATAAGGCGACGATAGCCAAGCGGCGCCCGACGAGGTTCTGCTGGTACTTGAGGTTCTTATCTGTGGTCAGGAAAACCTCGAACCCCTCGACCTCCGCAGCGGAAATGAGTGCCCCGTTCTGCAGCGTTCCCCATCCCAGCTCGAACGCAGTCTCGACGGAGTGCCCAACCAAGGCATGACGCAGAGGCGCCGGTGTGCCCTGGTCGAAAAGAATGCGCACTATGCGACGGCCGCGGAACTCCGGGCAGCGTGCTCAAGGACAGCACGGACTTGCTCCAGGGAGACGCCCGGGAACCACTGCACGAAGTCTTGAATTGACGCGCCGTCCTCAAGGTTTTCGAAGAGGGCTGCGACCGGAACGCGCGTGCCGCGGAATACCCAAGCGCCGCTGACGCGGCTGGGGTGTTGCTCCACGGCAGAACAGCTCGTCCAGTCAAACATGGCACTTATGCTAGCACTGTCAGTCTTTGATGGCTAACGAATGAAAGGGCCGAGCGTCGCGCGCGCCAAGCTGCTGGAGACGGTGGCGTCCTTGCCGCCGGAAGGCAGTGGTGGCCATTGCGGCCAAGAACACCCGCATGTGCTGGGCGGTCATCAGCAGAGGAGAGCGCTTGTGCGAGGCCTAACGCAATTCAGTCCGCGCCCACCCGACGCACATTCCGCAGTCGCAGAAAAAAAATGCCCCGTCCGTCCCATGGGAACCGCGCCGGTTCTCTAGCCACGGCCCTTCCTGTTGTTCCATTCGGCCACCCATTCGCCTGTGCATATTCCGCATGTGCGCACCCACCCTCCTCTGCCGAATAAGACCACAAGTTCCGCGAGAGCTCAACCGCCAGGCGAACGATGCCCATGCCTTCCCATGCGCCGAAGCCGCAACGCAGTACACCGGGGGCGCCAACCAATGCGGGGGGCGCAAACACACGCCCTACCCCACCAACCGATACCCCACCCCCGTCTCGGTCAGCAGGTGCTTCGGTCGCGCCGGCTCGGCCTCCAGCTTCTGCCGCAGGTGGCCCATGTAGATGCGCAGGTAGTGGTTCTGCTCGCCGTGCGCCGGCCCCCACACTTCGCGCAGCAACTGGCGGTGGGTCAGCACGCGGCCGGCATGGGCGAGCAGCACCGACAGCAGGCGGTACTCGATGGGCGTCAGGTGCACCTCCTGCCCGGCGCGGCGCACCACCCGGGCCTGGCGGTCGACTTCGACGTCGCCGAAGCGCACCACCGGCTGCATCTCCTGCGCGCCCAGGCGCGGGCGGCGCAGGTTGGCGCGCACGCGGGCCAGCAGCTCGCCGGTGCCGAACGGCTTGGAGAGATAGTCGTCGGCGCCGGCGTCGAGGGCGGCCACCTTGTCCTGTTCGTCGGCCCGTGCGGACAGCACGATGATGGTCACCGGCGACCAGCCGCGCACGTCGCGGATCAGGTCGACGCCATCGCCGTCGGGCAGACCCAGGTCCAGCACCAGCAGGTCGGGCTTGCGGGTGCCGGCCTCGACCAGGCCGCGCTTCGCGTTTTCGGCCTCGTGCACCTGCCAGCCCTCGGCTTCCAGCGCCGCGCGGACGAAGCGGCGGATCTGCGGTTCGTCTTCGACGATCAGGGCGACGGGCGCATGCATGGCATCACGAAGAGAGCGCGGGCGGCGGGCGGCGCGGCAGCCGGATGCTGAATTCTGCGCCACCGGCGGCCGCATTGCGTGCGGTGATGCTGCCACCGTGGGCGTCCAGCACCGCCTTGCAGATGGCCAGGCCCAGCCCGGCGCCCGGCGTGGTCGATTCCGGCTCGCCGCGGGTGAACTTGTCGAACAGCACCTGCTCGCGCCCTTGCACCGCGGCGGGCAGGCCGGGGCCGTGGTCGCGCACGGCGATGCAGAGGAATCCGTCCTCGGCGCGCGCCTTCAGCTCGATCGGCGGCGCCCCGTACCTGGCCGCGTTCTCCAGAAGGTTAACCAGCACGCGCTCCATCAGCACGGCATCGAACTCCACCAGCGGCAGGTCGGCGGGCACGTCGAGGCGCACCGCGCGCTCGCCCAGCACGGCGCGCGCGCTGCGCAGCGCGGCGCCGATCACCTCCTCCACCGACTGCCAGTCCAGCCGCAGCTGCACCCTGCCGCTTTGCAGCCGCGCCATTTCCAGCAGGTTCTGCACCAGCGTGGCCAGTTCGCGCGCCTGCTCCGCGATGGCGGCGGCGGTCTCGGCCTGCGCGGGCGCCAGCGCCGGCTGCGCGTGTTGCAACGTCTCCGCGTGGCCCACCAACGCGGTGAGCGGCGTGCGCACGTCGTGCGAGAGCGCGGCCAGCAGCGCGTTGCGCAGCCGCTCCGACTCCATGTCGACCACCGCCTGCTGCGCGATCTCGACGTAGTGCACGCGCTCCAGCGCGATGGCAACCTGGCGCGCCAGGGTTTCCAGGTG
>JAEZKX010000015.1 GCA_023436025.1 Pseudomonadota bacterium
GGCATCGAGCGCGCCGCCGGCGGCGAACACCGGCTGCAGCCCCACGGCCGCATTCAGTCCCAGCGGCGACAGGCTCGCCACCCCGGCCAGGTAGGCCAGGGCGGGCGGGCGTGCCGGCGCGGCGTCGGCGGCGAGCTGGCCGGTGGTCATCGCGTCGTGGTTCGCGTGGTCAGAGCTGGTACGCGAAGGGCAGCTTGTAGCCGGCTTCTTCCAGGAACTTGATGTAGGTCTTCATGACCTGCGTCGCCGGCTGTCCCTTGGCGTCGAGCTCCTTGGCGGCCTTGGCCGGCAGGTCCTTCACCAGCTGGGCCCACTTGGCGCGTTCCTGCGTGCTGAGCGTGTTCACCTTCACGCCCTGGGTCGCGATGCGCGCCTCGGTATCGGCGTCGCGCTGCCTGCTCTCCTGCGCGATGCGCACCGTGGCTTCGTCGGCCACCTGGTCGATGATGGCGACCACTTCCCTGGGAAGCTTGGCGCGCGTGTCCATGTTCATGAACGCGGCCAGCGTGCTGTACGAGCCGAACCCGGTCTTGGTCCAGACCTTGGCCACCTCGCGCAGCTTGAAGGCTTCCATGCCGGAGACCCAGAACAGGCTGCCCTCGGCCAGGCCGTTCTGGATGGCCTGGTAGTGGTCGCCGATGCCCAGCGTGACCGGCACGGCCCCGGTGGGGATGAACAGCGGGGCGTTGGTGCCGGTCATGGCGATGCGCTTGCCCTTGAGGTCCTCCACGCGCTGGATCTCGAAGGTGGTGGCCACGCTGTAGGCCTCGGTCACCATCTGTGCCAGGATGTGCGCGTTGTACGGCTTCATGCTGGCCTGCAGGGCCGGCACTTCCTTCAGCATGCGGCTGGCCACCTTCTGCTGCAGCACCGGGTCGTCGGAGGTGAAGGGCAGGTAGGCGCTGTAGTTCAAGAGGCCGGCGCGGGCCTGCTCGAAGCCGATGGGCGACAGCACGATGTCGAGCGAGCCCTTCTGCACCGCCTCGATGCCGCCATCGACCTTGGCGACGCTGCCACCCCAGGCCTTGATGAAGCGGATGTTGTGCCCGGTCTGCGCCTTGACGCGCTTGGCGACCTCGTCGGCGAAGAAGCTGTCGAACACCTTCACGTAGGTGGTGCCGGTGGTGTGGCCGCCGCCCATGCGCAGGGTGAAGTTGTCGGCGCTGGCGGTGCCGGCGGCCAGCGCGAGGGCCGCGGCGGCGAAGAACGACGGGATGCGTTGCATGGTGGGTTGTCTCCTTGTCTGGTTGAAGGTCAGGCGAATGCCAGGTCGAGCAGCAGGCTCTCGTAGCGTTCCGGGTTGAGCACGTGCGGGTAGTGCCCGCCGGTGGGCAGCCGCTCGTGGCGGGCGCTCGGATAGCGCGCGCGCAGCCGGTCGCGCGCGGCCGGCGGGATCAGCGGGTCGTCCGCGCAATCGAGCACCGTCACGTCGGCATCGGCCAGCGGCAGCGGCGGGCAGGCCTGCGCCTGCGTCACGCCGGCGAAGCGCGAATGCAGGCTCTGCGGCGACTGGCGCGCCAGCATCAGCTCCTGCAACTGCTGCAGCGGCGACACCGGGGCCGACTGGATGCGCCCCAGCCATTCGGCATGTAGCGCCTGCGGCGGGGTGTCGCGCACCCAGGCCGGATCGAACAGCGGATTGGCTGCGAGGTCCTGTGCGTCGGTGAACCCGTTGCCGACCACCAGCTTGCGCACCTGTTGCGGATGGCGCAGCGCGAAGAACTGGGCCCACCAGGCGGCGAACGAGGAGCCGACCACCACCGCCGGCGGCAGCGCGAGGTGGTCGCACACCGCCTTCAAGCCGTCGGCCAGCGGCTCCGGTTGCGCCAGCGCGGGATAGGTCACCGCGATCAGCCGCAGGCGCTCGCCGAGCGACAGCAGGGTGCGCACGAACATCGCGCCGTCACCCAGCGAACCGGGCAGCAGCACCACCGCCGGACCCGCCGCGGCGGTGTCGAGCCAGCGCCAGGTGCTGCCGTTGACCTCGAGCGAGGACCAGCCGTAGCGGCTCTCGAGCTTGTCGATCAGCTCGCGCATCGGCTCAGTACTTCCCGTCTTCGGTGATGTAGCCTTCGGAGCGCAGCAACGCATGCGCCTCGGGCGAGAACTCGGCCTCGGGCGTGTCGCCGCCGATCACGAACAGCAGCCAGTGGGTCTTGTCCGGTTCGTCGAAGGTGACGTTCTCGAAGCGGCGCTGCACGCCGGGCGGGAAGGAGATGACGTCGAAGGGGCCGAGGTCGAACGATTCGACCTTGCCGTCGACCTCCCACGAGCAGCGCCACTTGCCCGTCATGGGCATGAAGGTCTCGTTGGTGTCGTGGTTGTGCATCATCGGGCCCTTGCCCGGGCTGGTCTCGCAGAAGCCCAGGTTGAAGCCTTCGCTGATCTTGATGTGCGCGTGCTCCGCCGCCTGGTCGCCCACCGGCGACACGATGGGCAGGCCGCCGTCGTTCTTGGCCGGCGGCTGGAAGCCGATGATGTTGTAGAGCTTGCGCATCGCGCTGGGATGGCGGCTGTCCGGCAGGCCGCCGTCGAAGCCCTGGATCTCGCTGAACAGGGCGACGCGCTTGCGCATTTCCTCGCGGGTCACGCGGATGGTCGGGATCTTCTGCTGCATGCTTTTTTTCTCCTTGGGGTTGATGGAGGCGCGCACGGGCGCGCCTGGCCGCCGCGCCTGGCGGCGCGGTGGTGGAACGGAAGCGGGAAAGGGCGCGCGTGCCCCGCGGTCAGCTGGCGGCGGGGCGGTGAAGCGGCGGGTGGCGCAATGCTGCTGCCATGCTTGTCTCCGAATGTTCTTGATCTGCATCAATTACATTGCAGGCCGCGGCGCGCCGCAATTCGCCGCGCCGATGACGACTATCGAAAATTCGCAATGCGACTGCGTGACCTCGACCTGAACCTGCTGGTGGCGCTCGACGCCCTCCTGCGCGAGGCCCACGTGTCGCGCGCGGCCGCGCGCCTGGAGATGAGCCAGTCGTCGATGAGCCTGGCCCTGTCGAAGCTGCGCGCGCTGTTCAACGACCCGCTGCTGGTGCGCGGGGGCACCGGCCTGGTCCTGACCGCCCGTGCGCGCGAACTGGCGCCCCAGCTGACCGAGGCCCTGCGCCAGGTCGACAGCCTGTTGAACGTGCAGCAGGCCTTCGACCCCGCGCAGGCGCGCGACACCATCACCTTCATCGTCACGGACTACATCGACTTCGTGCTGGTGCCTTCGCTGGTGGAAGTGCTGGCGCGCAAGGCCCCGGGCGTGACCCTGCGCGTGGTCGGACCCAATCCGCGGCGCCTGGGCGAGGTGTTCAGCAGTGGCGAGGTCGACGTCTCGGTGTCCTACTTCCCCGACCCGCCGGCCAGCCTGCGCGTGCGGCCCGTCTTCACCGACCGCCTGGTGGGCATCGCGCGGCGCGACCACCCCTTCCTGGCCGACCCCACCGACCGCGACGCCTACTGCGCCAACGGCCACATCACCGTCGAGCCGGGCGAAGCCACCTGGTACAACACGCAGGTCGACGAGCAGCTCGCGCGCGACGGGCGCACGCGCCGCATCCAGCTGTCCAAGCCCACCTTCCTGGGCGTGCCCTTCATCGTGGAGCACACCGACCTGCTGGCCGCGCTGCCGGAGCGCGTCGCGCGCGGCTTCGCGCGCTTCACCGACATCGCGCTGTTCGACCTGCCCCTGCAGCTGGAACCGTTCAACGTGACGCTGCTGTGGCACGACCGCACCCACACCAACCCTTTGCACCGCTGGTTCCGCGAAGTGGTGATCGAATTGTGCGCGGCGGGGATGGGGGAGGGCAGCTAACCGTGCTGGCCGCAAAGCCCCGGCCCACCGTGCCAGTATGCGGCCGCGTGCAGGCACGTGAAGGACGTGGCTTCTACAATCGTCCGCATGCCCTCCCGCCACCTGCCGACTTCGCATCGCACCCTGGCTGTCCGCCAGGCCGTGCCGTGCCGCGCGCAGGCACCGCTGGCGGCGGCAGCGTGCCGCATCCCCGCGCATTCCTAGGCCCGGCGGCCACCACTTCCATCCTGTAGCGCCTCCTTCCACCGCCGGGCCTCGAACGGCGCGCCGCGGGTCCCTGCGACCCGCCTGCAAGGAGTGCTTGCCATGTTCTTTTCCAGCGACGACGCGCAGGCGCGCGTCGCACCGGCTCCGCCATCTTCTTGCGCCGCCGCGCCTGCCAGCCGGCACGAGGCGCCGATCCGCTCCATCCTCGCGATCTTCGACTTCGCATCGCGCGGCGACAACGCGGTGCAGCGCGCGCAACTGCTCGCGGCGCAGACCGGCGCCCGCCTGGAGGTCATGGACCTGTCCGGCCTCGCGCTTGCCGACCATCCTGCGTCGGTCCTCGCCGAAGCAGCCGCGCTGGCGCAGTCGGCGGACCTGGTGGTGATGGCCGATCGGCGCGACCCCAGCCCCGGGGCCTTCTTCCGCGGCCAACCGCCGCTGCGCCTGCTGCGGGCCTGTGGCCGGCCCTTGCTGGTCGCACGCGCCGGTGCCGTGCGCCCGTATGCCCGCATCCTGGTGGGCACCGACCTCGCGGAGGCGACTTCCGCACGGCTGCTGGCGCATGCCGCGCAGCTGGAGCCGGGTGCCGCCGTCGAACTGTTCCATGCGCTCGACGTCCGTGACGAAGCGAAGCTGCGTTCGGCCGAGGCGCCCGTCTGGGCGGTGCGCCAGTTCCGGCAACGCCGCGTCGCTCAGGCGGGCCAGCGCATCGCGCAGCTCGCGGCGGCCTGCGATGCAGTGCGCGACCCTGCGCAGACGCACATCGGGCACGGCGACCCGGCGCAGCAGCTCGCGCGGCGCCAGCGGGCCACGTCCGCGGACCTGGTGGTGGTCGGCAAGCGGCCGGCGTCCTGGGCCGGTGACTTCTTCCGCGGCAGCGTGGCCGCGCGGCTGCTGGCGTGGAGTACCAGCGACGTCCTCGTGCTGCCCGGCCAGGCGGAGGGGCGGGCAGGACGCCCGCTGCCCGCGTTGCGCCGGGGCGGCATGCAGCCGGCAATGCAGCAGGGCCCGGTTTAGCCGCGTGCCGCCCGGTGCAGGCGCGCCAGTTCCGCACCGGTCGCGGCGAAGTCGTCGGGCGTCTCCGGGGCCAGGCCCTCCACGTGCCGGAACACGGTCAGCAGGCGCGTTCCTTCCGGCCCAGCCGCAGCGGACCGGCCACGCCCGCGGCGACGCCGACGCCCTGCGCGTCCAGGTGCGCGAGCAAGGCCAGTTCGTATTCGACGTTGGCGGGGCCGCGCGCGCAGCGCCGACAGGCGCGCCGCGTAACGGCCGGTGGCGGCATGCACTTCGTCCATCTCGTTGAAGCCGCGCCGCAGCAGTGCGCAGTGCGTGACGGCACCGAGCGCGGGCAGGCCCTGCAGCGCCTGCGCGGCCGCCGCGCCGCAGAGGATGGTGTGGGCCGCCTGCATCATTCCTGGTCTTCCTCCTGGGCCGGCCCCAGCGTGCGCCACACCTCCTGCTCCATCGCATCGGCCACCGCTTCGGCCGCCGAGGCGCGACTGCGCAGCAGCACCACCGGCAGCGCGGGCAAGGGCGGCAGGCCCTGGCGCCGCCCCAGCACGGTGAAGCCCGCCGGCACGCTGCAACGGGTGAAGAGGGCGACGGCCAGCCC
>JAEZKX010000030.1 GCA_023436025.1 Pseudomonadota bacterium
GCAACTGGGCGTCCAGGCGCGCCACGCCGCGCGCCGCGGCCTGCGCCAGGGCCTCGCGCAGCGTCACGCGCGCGCCGCGCCCAGGCCGACTTCCAGCTCCTCGAGCTGTTCGGCCTTGCGCGCCAGCAGCAGCGCCTGCACCACCTCGTCGAGTTCGCCTTCCATGATGGCGCCCAGCTTGTACAGCGTGAGGTTGATGCGGTGGTCCGTCATGCGGCCCTGCGGGAAGTTGTAGGTGCGGATGCGGTCGGAGCGGTCGCCGCTGCCGATCAGGCCCTTGCGGGTGGCCGCTTCCTTGGCGGCGCGCTCGGAGCGCTCCTTCTCCTGGATGCGCGCGGCCAGCACCTGCAGCGCCTTGGCCTTGTTGCGGTGCTGGGAGCGGTCGTCCTGGCATTCCGCCACGATGCCGGTGGGGATGTGCGTGACGCGCACGGCCGAATCGGTCTTGTTGACGTGCTGGCCGCCGGCGCCGGAGGCGCGGTAGGTGTCGATGCGCAGGTCGGCCGGGTTGATCTGCACGGCCGTCGCCTCGTCCGGTTCGGGCAGCGCCGCCACCGTGCAGGCGCTGGTGTGGATGCGGCCCTGGCTCTCGGTGGCGGGTACGCGCTGCACGCGATGGCCGCCGGATTCGAACTTGAGCTTGCCGTAGCTGCCTTCGCCGACCACGCGGATCACCACTTCCTTGAAGCCGCCGACCTCGCCCTCGCTTTCGCTCACGATCTCGGTGCGCCAGCCCTGGCGCTCGGCGAAGCGCGTGTACATGCGCAACAGGTCGCCCGCGAACAGGGCCGACTCGTCGCCGCCGGTGCCGGCGCGGATCTCCAGGAAGGTGTTGCGCACGTCGTCCGGGTCGCGCGGCAGCAGCAGGCCCTGCAACTGCGCCTCCAGCGCGGGCAGTTCGGTGTCCAGGGCGGCGATTTCCTCGCGCGCCATCTCGGCCAGCTCGGGGTCCTCCATCATCTCGCGCGCCTGGGCCAGGTCGCCCTCGCGCTGCAGGAAGCGCCGGTAGACGGCCGCCACCTCGCTCACTTCCGCATGCTCGCGCGTGAGCTCGCGGAAGCGCTGCATGTCGTTGACCACCTCGGGCTGGGCGAGGAAGAAGTCCAGTTCCTGCAGGCGGACCGGGAAACGTTCGAGTTGCTGGCGGAGGAAGGGTTTCACGGGGTTGAGCGTTGGGGGATGGGCGTGGGGCGTGGGAAGGGGGCGGGGGCCCGGCGCCGAACGCCCACGCTCGACACCCGACCCCGACGCTCAACGCCGCAGCTAACGCTCTTTGCGCAGGAAGAAGTGCTCGACGGCCTGCGCCGCGCGCTGGCGCGACTCGGCGTCGCCGCCGTGCAGTTCGGCCAGGGCGCCGTGCAGCATCTTCTGCGTCAGGCCGCGCGACATCGCCTCGAGGACGGCGTCGACGTCCTCGCCGCGCGCCAGCAGCTTGCGCGCGCGCGCCAGTTCGAGTGCGCGCCATTCGTCCGTCTGCGCATGCAGCTGGCGGATCAGCGGCACGGTGTGGCGCTGGTCCATCCAGTGCAGGAAACTCTGGACCCCGGCGTCGATGATGGCTTCGGCCTGGGCCACGGCGGCCTGGCGGTTGGCCTGGCCGGTCTGCACCACGTGGGCGAGGTCGTCCACCGTGTAGAGGTAGACGTCCTCCAGCTCCTTGACCTCGGGCTCGATGTCGCGCGGCACGGCCAGGTCGACCATGAACATGGGGCGGTGCTTGCGCGCCTTGAGCGCGCGCTCGACGGCACCCAGGCCGATGATGGGCAGCTGGCTGGCGGTGGAGCTGACCACCACGTCGAATTCGTGCAGGCGCGAGGCCAGGTCGGCCAGCCGCAGCACCTCGCCGCCGAAGCGGTTGGCCAGCTTCTCGCCGCGCTCCAGCGTGCGGTTGGCGATGGCGATGCCCTTGGGGTTCTTGGCCGCGAAATGGGTGGCCGCCAGCTCGATCATCTCGCCGGCGCCGACGAACAGCACGCGCACCTGGCCCAGGTCCTCGAACAGGTTGCCGGCCAGGCGCACCGCGGCGGCGGCCATGCTGATGGAATGCGCGCCGATCTCGGTGGAACTGCGCACCTCCTTGGCCACGGCGAAGGAGCGCTGGAACAGCTGGTTGAGCGTCGTGCCCAGGGCGCCGGCTTCGTCGGCCACGCGCACCGCGTCCTTCAGCTGGCCCAGGATCTGCGCTTCGCCCAGCACCATGGAGTCCAGCCCCGCGGCCACGCGGAAGGCATGGCGGGCGGCCTGGCCGTCCTGCAGCATGTAGGCGTGGTGGCGCAGCAGCCCCGGCGCCACCCCGCCCGAATGGGCCAGCCATTCGATGGTGGGCTCCAGCTCATGCCGGTTGCCGGCGCAGTAGATCTCGGTGCGGTTGCAGGTGGACAGGATGGCCGCCTCGGGCAGGCGGCCGATGCGGTTGCCGAGGTTGTCGCGCAGCGACTGCAGGGTCGGCGCAATCTGGTCGATGGCAAAGGCAAAGCGGCCCCGCATGTCCAGCGGCGCCGTCGTGTGGTTGATGCCCAATGCCCAGACTGCCATGCACCGGATTATAAAATTTGCCGCCGAATCAAGATCTTGGCCTGGATCAAAAGCCCCCCGTGAATATTCTCGACCTGCTGCAGCACCTGCTGAGCTTTGCCTTGCCGGCGCTGGGGGTGGGCGCGATCGTGGCCCTGGCGGCACGGTGGATGCTGCCGCAGCGGCCGGGCTGGTGGAGGAGTTTCGTTCTCAATTCCGCGGTCGGCCTGGCGGTGCTGGCGGCGGGACTCTGGTATTTCGGCCGCGACGGCAAGATGGCGACCTACCTGGCGCTGGTGGCCGTGGTGGCCACCACCCAGTGGCTGGCCGGGCGTGGCTGGCGGGGATAATCCGCCGATGCTGTTCCTGCTGTCGCCCGCCAAGACCCTGGACTACGAGTCGCCGCTGCCGCAGCTGCCGCACACCCTGCCGGAATTCCTGGAGGATTCGCAGCGCCTGGTCGAGGTGCTGCGGCGCAAGTCGCCCAGCGAACTGGCGGCGCTGATGGACATCAGCGAGGCGCTGGCCACGCTCAACGCCGCCCGTTTCCAGGCCTGGTCGCCCAAGTTCACCGAGCACAACGCGCGCCAGGCCGTGCTGGCCTTCGACGGCGACGTCTACGACGGCCTGCAGGCCAGGCAGCTCGCCCCTTCGGACCTGGAATGGGCGCAGGCGCACCTGCGCATGCTCAGCGGCCTTTACGGCGTGTTGCGTCCGCTCGACTGGATGCAGCCCTACCGCCTGGAGATGGGGACTTCGCTGAAGGTAGGCAAGGCCGCCAACCTCTACCAGTACTGGGGCACGCGCATCGCCGAGAAGCTCAACGAGCAGCTGGCGGCCGACAAGACGCCGGTGGTGGTCAACCTGGCCTCGCAGGAGTACTTCCGCGCCGTCGACCGCAAGGCCTTGAAGGCCCGCGTGGTCGAGTGCGTGTTCGAGGAGTGGAAGAACGGCGGTTACAAGGTGATCAGCTTCAATGCCAAGAAGGCGCGCGGCGCGATGGCACGCTATGCGATCATGAAGCGGGTGGAAACCCCTCGCCGTCTGGAAGCGTTCGACGTCGACGGCTATGCCTTCGACGCCGCCGCCTCCCAGCCCGATCGCCTGGTGTTCCGGCGCAGGATGGAGAACCAAGCATGAATTCGACCGACACGCGGCAGCAGGTGACGCCCGAGCTGCGCAAGTGGATCGTGGACCAGGCCCGTTCGGGCCACGGCGCCGAGTCGGTGCTCAAGGCCATGCTCGCCTCGGGCTGGGCCGAGGACGTGGCAGTCGAGGCCATGGAGGCGACCCTGCGCGGCCACCTGGAGGAGCAGGCGGTCGAGCAGGGCATGCCGCCGTCCGTGCCGGTGCCCGACCCGGCCCTGGACGAGTCGCCGCTGTACATCGACGCTGGCGACCGCCGGGTCTGCGTGCTGCAGGCCATGTACAACCCGCGCGTGGTGGTGTTCGGCGGCCTGCTGTCCGACGAGGAGTGCGAGCAGCTGATCGAGCTGGCCAGGCCGCGGCTGGCCCGCTCGCTGACGGTGGCCACCAAGACCGGCGGCGAGGAGATCAACGCCGACCGCACCAGCAACGGCATGTTCTTCCAGCGCGGCGAGAACGCGCTGGTGCAGCGCATCGAGCGGCGGCTGGCGCGGCTGGTGAACTGGCCCGAGGAGAACGGCGAGGGCCTGCAGATCCTGCAGTACGGCCCAGGCGCCGAGTACAAGCCGCACTACGACTACTTCGATCCGGGCGAGCCCGGCACGCCGACCATCCTCAAGCGCGGCGGCCAGCGCGTGGGCACCATCGTGATGTACCTGGGCGAGCCCGACAAGGGCGGCGGCACGGTGTTCCCCGATGTGCACCTGGAGGTCGCGCCCAAACGCGGCAACGCCGTGTTCTTCAGCTACGAGCGTCCGCATCCGTCGACCCGGACGCTGCATGGCGGCTCGCCGGTGCTGCAGGGCGAGAAGTGGATCGCCACCAAGTGGCTGCGGGAACGCCGCTTCGAGTGACGCAGGTCCGCGCCAACGGCCTGTCGTTCGCGGTCGAGGACAGCGGCGGCAGCGGGCCGGCCGTGCTGCTGGTGATGGGGCTGGGCATGCAGCTCACCGCCTGGCCGGCGGAGTTCCTCCAGCCGCTGGCGGGCGCCGGCTACCGGCTCATCCGCTTCGACAACCGCGACATCGGCCTGTCCAGCAAGCTCGACCACCTGGGCACGCCCAACCTGTTGTGGGAGGGCATGAAGCACCGCTTCGGCCTGCCGGTGCGCGCGCCCTATCGTCTGCAAGACATGGCGGCCGACGCGCTGGCACTGCTGGATGCGCTTGGCATCGCGCAGGCCCATGTGGTCGGTGCCAGCATGGGCGGCATGATCGCGCAGCGCGTCGCCCTGGCGGCACCGCAGCGCGTGCTGTCCCTCACCAGCATCATGAGCACCAGCGGCGCGCGCCACCTGCCCGGCCCGCGGCCGCAGGTGATGCAGGCGCTGCTGGGCCGGCCGCGTGACCGCAGCGAGGAAGCCATCGTCGACCACTACGTCCGCCTGTTCCAGACCATCGGCAGCCCGGGCTTCCCGACACCGGAGCCTGAGTTGCGCGAGCGGGTGCGCCAGTCGGTGCGGCGCAGCTACCACCCCGCCGGCACGGCGCGGCAGATGGCCGCCGTGGCGGCCGACACCAGCCGCGCGCAGGAGCTGCGGCGCATCGCCGCGCCCACGCTGGTGCTGCATGGCACGGCCGATCCGCTGGTGCCGGTGGCGGGCGGCCAGGACACGGCCCGTCGCATCCCTGGCGCCCGGTTCGTCACCATTCCCGGCATGGGCCACGATTTCCCGCCGGCCGCCGCCGGCCTGTTGCTCGAACCCCTGCTTCCCCACCTGAGTTGATAGCGCAACGCGGGCATGCCCGCAGCGCCGGTGCATCTGCCAACCGCCTACCCGCCGCTGCGCGACTCACCGCCGTAGAACGCCCGCAGCGGCGCCCCGCCGCGCCGACCTCCATGCCCCTGTCCCAACCCGCGTCCGCTCCGCACGTTAGAGTCCTCCCATGAATTCCCCCGAAGACTCCCGCCTCGGCAAGCCGGTGGCGTATGTCGACCAGTACGACCCCGCGCAACTCTTTCCCATCCCGCGCGCAGCCCAGCGCGGGGAGATCGGCGTCACCGGCGCCTTGCCCTTCTTCGGCGCCGACCTGTGGACCGCCTTCGAGCTGAGCTGGCTCAATCCGCGCGGCAAGCCGCAGCTGGCCATCGCCCACCTCACCATCCCCTGTGAAACGCCCAACATCATCGAGAGCAAGTCGCTCAAGCTGTACCTGGGCAGCTTCACCGGCACCCGCTTCGCATCGGCCGAGGAAGTGCGCGAGCGCCTGCGCGCGGACCTGGGCGAGGCGGCCTGGCGCGGCGCGCCGGCGGCCGCGTCCATCGGCGTGCGGCTGGTGGCGCCCGAAGCCTTCGACCGTGAACCCATCCATGAACTGGATGGCCTCGACCTCGACCGCCTGGACGTCGAGTGCACCGACTACGCACCGGCGCCGCATCTCCTGCGCGCGGCCGCCGATGAGCCGCCGGTGGAGGAGGTGCTCACCAGCCGGCTGCTCAAGAGCAACTGCCCGGTGACCGGTCAGCCGGACTGGGGCAGCGTGCAGATCCGCTACACCGGGCCGGCCATCGACCAGGAAGGGCTGCTGCGCTACCTCGTGAGTTTCCGCAACCACAACGAATTCCACGAGCACTGCGTGGAGCGCATCTTCATGGACATCCGCGCACGCTGCCGCCCCACGCGCCTGGCCGTCTATGCCCGCTACACGCGCCGCGGCGGCCTGGACATCAACCCCCTGCGCACCAGCCATCCCATGGCCCTGCCGGCGAACGTGCGCACCGCCCGACAGTGACGCCGGGCGGCCCGGCGGTCATTCGAGCTTCATCCCGGCGGCCTTGACGACCTCGCCGTAGCGGCGGACCTCGGTCGAGACGAAGGCCGCCAGCTCCTGCGGCGTGCCGGTGCCCGCTTCGGCGCCCATGGCCTTGTACTTGTCGCGCGCTTCGGGCGTGGCCAGGATGCGCTGCACCTCGGCGTTGAGCTTGTTCGCGATCGGCGCCGGCAGGCCCCTGGGCGACAGCAGCAGGAACCACGAGGAGAAGTCGTAGCCGCGCACGCCGGCTTCGGCCAGCGTCGGCAGCTCGGGCGCGAGGCTGGAGCGCTTGCCGGTGCTGATGGCCAGCGCGCGCAGCTTGCCCGACTGGATGTGCTGCGCCGACGAGACCAGCGGGTCGATGATCACGTCGACATGGCCGGCGATCAGGTCGGTGATGGCGGGCGCGGATCCCTTGTAGGGAACGTGCATCAGCGGTGCGCCCGCTTGCGCCGTGAACATCGCGCCGGCCACGTGGCTGGTGGTCGCATTGCCGGAAGAGGCGTACGTCAGCTTGCCGGGCTGGGACTTGGCGAGCGCGACGAGCTCGGAGACGCTGCGCGCCGGCACGTTGCTGTTGACCACCAGCACGCTGGGCACACTCGCCAGCTTGGCGACCGGCTGCAGGTCTTTCTCGGTGTCGTACGGCAGCTTCGCGTGCAGGTGGGGATTGACCGCGTGGCCCACGGTCACCACCAGCAGCGTGTAGCCGTCCGCCGGCGCCTTGGCGGCGGCCTGGGTGGCGACGATGCCGCCGCCGCCGGGGCGGTTGTCGATCATGACCGGCTGCGACCAGGATTGCGCGAGCCGCTCGCCCATGAAGCGCGCGAAGGTGTCGGCGGCGCCGCCCGGCGGGAAGGGCACCAGGATGCGGATCGGCTTGCCGGGGTAGCCGGCGGCGTCTTCCTGGGCCAGGGCGGCGGTGCCGGACAGGCCCGCGGCGGCCGCGAGCGCGATGGCACCGAAGCGGCGCAGGAGAAGGGAGCGGGTGAGGTTCATGGCGGTGGTGGTTTGGAAGCGATGGCAAGCCATGCGCAAGCCCCGTGCCAGGGCAGCCCCCGTCAGTACGCCTTGCCTTCGCCAGCCCACAGGGCGCGGGCTGCCGCCTCGGCCTCGAAGCAGACCTCGTCGAGGTCGACGCGGGTGGGGCGTCCGCCTTCGACCAGCACCTCGCCGTCGACCAGCACCATCTCGACGTCGCGGCCCTGCCCGGTGTGCACCAGCGTGCCCACCGGGTTCACATGTGGGCGCAGGTGCGGGCGGCTGGCGTCGAAGACGACGAGGTCCGCCTTCTTGCCGACGGCCAGGCTGCCGATCTCGTCGTCCTGCCCGATCGCCTTGGCCCCGCCCAGCGTCGCCATGTGGAACACGTGGTGCGGCTGCCAGTCGGCGTCGACGCCACCGTTCTGCACGCGGGCGGTGGCCAGTGCCCAGCGCATCAGCTCCACCATGTCGCCGTGCTGCGTGTCGGTGGCCAGGGCGATGTTCACGCCCGCGGCCAGCAGCTTCGGGGTCGGCGCGAGCCGGCCGGAGGCGGCGTTGCACTTGGGGATGTGGACGGCGTGCGCGCCGGCCCGTGCCATGCGCGCGATGTCCTCGTCGGTGACGTAGATGCAGTGGCCGGCCATCAGGCGCGGGTTGAGCAGGCCGGTCTCTTCCAGCACTTCTGTGGATGTGCGGCCGGTGCGTTCGCGCACGCGCCGCACCTCGACCTGGCTTTGCCCGAGGTGGGTCGACACCTGCATGCCGTGCGCCGCGGAGGCGGCGGCGATCTCGCGCAGGAAGCCGTCGGAGCAGGTGTCGACCGCGTGCGCCGCGAGGTTCACCCGCACCCGGGGATGGTCCTTCCAGCGTTCGCGCAGCGCCAGGCCCGCTTGCAGCGTGCGCGCGCCGATGGCGGGGTCGTGGTGCCAGTCGCCGTTGGCCACGCGCGCGAAGTCGACGTCGTGGATGCGCCAGCTCGGGCACAGGCGCACGCCGAGTTCGGCCATCGCTTCGGCACTGACGTCGGCATGCACGAAGTTGTCGCCGATGACGGTGGAGCCGAACAGCAGCGCCTCGAGGGCGCCCAGCCGCGTCAGGGCGCGGGCCTGCCGCGGGTCGACCTGCGTGCCCCTGGGGATGCCCGGCGTGTACGAGGGTGCGAAGCCGAGGTCGGCGGCCACGCCGCGCACCATGGTGAGCACCGCGTGCAGGTGCGGATTGACGAAGCCGGGTGTCACGAAACGGTCCGCCAGGCGCAGCGTGCGGGTGGCGGTGTGGCGTGCGGGCAGGCCGGTGGCCAGCCAGGCGATGCGGCCGTCGGCGATGCCGATGGCGGCGCCGCGCAGCAGCGGGCGCTGCGGGTCGGCCGTGAGCGCGATGGCGTCGGTCAGCAGCAGGTCGAAGTGAAGGGCGTCGGCGCCGGTGGCGGGCGGATTCAAGAAGCAGTCTCCGGGAAAGCGGATGGGACGTCGCGTGCCGCAGCCAGCAGGCGAACGATCTCGGGAGTGAGGCCGCTGTGCGGCTTGGCCGGCGGCGCTGCGAAGCTGCCGGCGCGGGCCCGGCCGGCGGCCAGCTTGACCAGCGTTTCGGCATGGCGCACCGCGCTGGAGACGCCGTCGACCACCGGCACCGGCAGCAGCGCGGCGACCTCGCGCGCCAGCCCGGCCAGTGGCGCACCCGCCAGCACGATCACGTCGGCGCCGTCTTCGCGCACGCAGGCGTGGGCCAGCTGCACCAGCCGGTCGCCCTGGCTCGCCTGCACCTGGCCGATGTCGGCCAGCGGCTCGTCGAGCGCGCGGATGCTGGCCAGGCGGCCGTCCAGGCCGTAGGCCCGCACGGTTTCGGCATACCACGCACGGATGCGCTGCGAGATCGCGACGATGGAAAAGCGCTGGCCGAGCAGGCAGGCGCTCGCCAGCGCCGCTTCGGTCAGGCCGGTGACGGGGCAGGGCAGCACCTCGCGCAGCGCGAGCAGGCCGGGGTCGCCGAAGGCCGCGACGATCACGGCATCGGCCTGCGCGTGGTGTTCGGCCGCCAGCTGCGCGGCGGCGTGCGCACCCAGCATCGCCTCGAAACGGGTCTCGATGTAGGCGACACCCGCCGGTGCGGTGACCACCTGGATCTCGGTGCCGGGCGCGGCGCTGCGCAGCGCCTCGGCGCGAATCAGGTCCGACACGCTGGTCGAAATGTTGGGGTTGATGACGAACAGCTTCATGGCGCGTCCCACAAGGGCGGGCGCGGCGACGGGCCGGCGAGGCGCTCCAGGTGTGCAGCCATCATGAGCACCCCGGCGTCGCCGTAGCGCGGCCCGACGACCTGCATGCCGACCGGCAGGCCGCGCACCAGTCCGGCGGGGACCGAGCAGGCCGGCGCCTGCGCGTAGTTGAACAAGGGCGTGAATACCGCGTGGCCGCGCGGGCCGGCCGGCTGGCCGCCGATGGTGGGCGGGCCGAACTGCTCCACCGGCCACGAGACGGTCGGCGTGGTGGGGCACAGCAGGATGTCGTGGTGGGCGAAGAAGGCGGCGAAGCGCGCGTAGATGCGCTCGCGCAGCAGCAGCAGCCGGGCGATGTCCTCGCCCGAATGCGTGCGTCCGAGCTCCATCTGCGCGGCCAGGTCGGGATCCAGCAGGCCGCTTTCCAGGGCGTGGCCATGCAGCACGGCCAGCCCGGCTTGCTGCAGCTTGAGCAGGGGATACTCGCGCACGCCCTCGGGCCAGGACAGCGCGGCCTGTTCGACCGTGTAGCCGTCCGCCTGCAGCCGGCGCACCAGCGCTTCGAGCGCCGCAAGCACGTCGGCGTCGACCGGAAAGCCGCAGCCGAGATCGGGGCTCCAGGCGATGCGCAGCGTGCGGGGCGGCGCTTCGTCCAGGCGCGGGCGGGCGAGTGGCACCGGCTGCGAGCCCCAGTCTTCGTGCGAGTAACCGAGCAGCTGGTCCCACATGAGCGCGACGTCCGCGACGTCGCGGCCGATCTGGCCGATCACCGAGAGGCCAAAATTCGGCTCTTCGAAGCCGGGGCCGCAGGGGACCAGGCCGAAGGTCGGCTTCATGCCGACCAGCCCCGCATGCGCCGCGGGGCGGCGGGTCGATCCACCCGCATCGGTGGCCAGGGCCAGCGCGCCGATGCCGGCGGCGGTGGCACTGGCGGCGCCGCCGGAGGAGCCGCCGGGCGTCAGGCGGGTGTCCCAGGGGGAGCGGGTGATGCCGTGGACGCGGTTGTTGCTCACGCCCTTGCAGGCGAATTCCGAGCAGTTGGTGATGCCCACGATCACGGCGCCACGTTCGCGCAGGCGCTCGACCGCCCAGGCGTCGCGCGGCGGCGTGAAGTCGGCGAACAGCTGCGAGCCCTGCGTGATGCGGCGCCCGGCCACCCAGAGGTTGTCCTTGACGGTGACGGGCACGCCGGCCAGCGGCAGCGTCTCGCCGCCGGCGATGCGGCGGTCGACTTCCTCGGCTTGCGCGAGCGTCCAGGCCGCATCGCCTTCGACCACGGCGTTCAGGCCCGGGTTGACGGCATCGAGCCGGCTCAGCGCCGACAGCGCCACGTGCCGCGCGCTGAAGCGGCGGCTGCGCACGCCTTCGGCCGTCGCGCGGGCGGAGAGTTGCCAGAGGGGTTCGTTCGTCGGGTCCATCATGACTTCCAGAGAGGTCCACGGTGACCGCGGCCGCGCACCTGCGCCGGCGCCGGCCGCTCGCACGGCAGGAACTGGCCGCGCCCGGGCCGTCCCAGGTATTCGCCGTCCTGCCAGACCACGTCGCCGCGCGACAGCGTCACCGCGGGCCAGGCGCGCACCTCGATGCCTTCGTAGGGCGTGTAGTCCACGGCGTGGTGCAGCCGGTCGTTGCGGATGGTGCGCGGCGTGCCCATGTCCCAGATCACGAGGTCGGCATCGGAGCCGACCGCGATCGTTCCCTTGCGCGGGAACAGGCCGTACAGGCGTGCCGCGTTGGTGGAAGTGAGCGCGACGAAGGTGTGGATGTCGATGCGCCCGTCCATCACGCCATGCGACATGAGAAGCGGCAGGCGCGTCTCCAGGCCGGGGATGCCGTTGGGCACCTGGTTGAAGGGCGCGTCCTCGCCATGGGCCTGCTTGCCGTCGGGCCCGCCATAGGCGAAGGGCGCATGGTCGGAAGAGAGCACCTGGAAGGTCCCGTTCTCCAGGGCGCGCCAGATCACCTCCTGGTTGGCGCGGTCGCGCGGCGGCGGGCTGCAGATGCACTTGGCGCCCTCGAAGCCTTCCGCGTCCAGGTCATCGGCGGTGAGGAACAGGTACTGCGGGCAGGTCTCGCCGTAGACCTTCAGGCCCAGGCCCTGCGCCATGCGGATCTGGTCGACCGCCTCGCGGCTGGACACGTGCACCACCAGGATCGGCACGTCGGCGAGTTCGGCCAGCGCGATGGCGCGGTGCGTCGCCTCGCGCTCCACCAGCATGGGTCGCGCGTGGGCGTGGTAGCGCGGCGCCGTCATGCCGGCATCGAGCAACTGCTCGGTGAGCCAGCCGATGCAATCGGCGTTCTCGGCATGGATCATCGTCATGGCGCCTTCGCGGCGCGCGACGGCGAGCAGGTTGAGGATCTGCCGGTCGTCCAGCTTCATGTCGTCGTAGGTCATGTAGACCTTGAACGAGGTGTAGCCCTCTTTCACCAGGCGGGGCAGCTCCTCGCGCAGCACGGCGGGCGCCGGGTCGCTCACGATCAGGTGGAAGGCGTAGTCGATCGCCGCCTTGCCTTCGGCGCGCCCGTGGTAGTCGTCCACTGCCTGCTGCAGTGACTGGCCCTTGAACTGCACGGCGAAGGGGATGACGGTGGTGGTGCCGCCGCAGGCCGCCGAACGGGTGCCGGTCACGAAGTCGTCGGCCATCTTCGAGCCGTCGCTGGTCGGCTGGTCGAGGTGGCAGTGCGCGTCGACGCCGCCGGGCGTGACGAGGCGGCCGCGGGCGTCGAGCGTGCGCGCGGCGGTGCCGAGTTCGCGCCCGATGGCGACGATGCGGCCGTCGCGGATGCCGAGGTCGGCGACGTAGCGGTCGCAGGCCGTGGCCACTTCGGCGTTGAGGATCAGGAGGTCGAACTGCATGTCGGATCAGGAAAGGGAGAACAGGCGGCCCCAGGACCGCACGCGGGAAGCGTCGATGCCGGCGAGCTGCAGCGACTGCCACACGCAGGTGGCGACGCTGTCGTAGACGGGGATGCCCAGCTCCTCCTCCAGCGCCGGCACGAGCGGGGCGCCGCGCAGGTTGGTGCACAGGATGGCGATGGCATCGGGCCTGGCCTGCGCGACTTCGCGCACCATCGCGCGCAAGGCGTCGGGGCCGACCTCGCTGAAGGCGAAGTTGTCCTCCAGCCCGAGGTGCCGTTCGGCGACCACGTCGACGCCGATGGAGCGGTAGTTGGCAACGATGCGCGCCTGCACGTCGGGCAGGTAGGGCGTGACGAGGCCCAGGCGCCGCGCGCCCGTGCGGGCCAGCGCTTCGTTGAGCGCGAGCACCGAGGTGCAGGCCCGGGCGCCGGTGGCCTGCGTGATGGCCTCGCACAGCCGCCGGTCGGCATCGAAGCCCAGCCAGGACGATGACGTGCCGCTCCAGGCGATCACGTTGCAGCGCGCATGGGCGAGCAGGCCGGCGGCGTCGAGCACGCCGGGCATGTCGAACTGGCCAAGGGCGGCGTCGCTCAGTGCGATGCGGGTGACGGCGAAGCGGCCGAAGTGCGCGGAGGCCTCCGGGACTTCGTCCAGCATCCGGCTGGTGACGGGCTCCAGCACGGTGTTGGAAGACGGGGTGAGCATGCCGAGAAGGGTGCGTTGCATGCGGGAAGCGAACGCAATCTTTGCGCCAGCCGGTGGTGACTGCGCGGCGTTCCTGGATGGTGCGGCATGCACCAACTGCGCACAGGGCGTAGCGAATCTTGTATCCAGAATGGGTCTGTGCTCGCATGCACCGCTGGCACGGGCGTTGCGTCCGGCAGCGGCATGAGCCTCGATGACACTCCAGGACCCGGCGCGCCACCCGCCGAGAACGCTGCGGCCGGCCAGCGCACGCAGCGCATGTACGAGCAGATCGTGGTCGGGCTGACCGAGCACCGCATCGCCCCCGGCACGCGCCTGCGCGAGGAACGGCTCGCCGCCTTGTTCGACGTGAGCCGCACGCAGGTGCGCAAGGTGCTGCAGCGGCTGGAGCACGAAGGGCTGGTGGAGCATTCGCCCCGCCGCGGCGTGACGGTGGTCGCGCCCGACCGCCAGGCAACGCGCGAGATCTTCGAGGCGCGCAGGCTGCTGGAGCCGTGGGTGGTCGCGCGCCTGTGCGAGCACTGCGGCAAGAAGAGCGCGCTGGGCCTGCGGCGGCTGGTGCGCGACGAGAGCAAGGCGCTGATGGAGGGGGACCGGCGCACGGCGGTACGGCTGTCCGGCGAGTTCCATCGGGCGCTGGCGCTCGCCGCCGGCAACCGCACCATCGCCAGGACCATGGACGAGCTGACGCTGCGCACCTGCCTGAGCATCCTGGCCCATCAGGCGCCGACGGCCAGCTCCTGCCTGACCGCGGACCACGCTGCGATCCTGGAAGCGGTGGAGCGGGGCGATGCCCGTGCCGCGACCCGCCTGATGCTCGCCCACCTCGAGAGCATCGAGGCCTCGCTGGACGCACCGGATGCGAAGGAGGACGGTGATGAACTCGATGCGCTGGTGCGCGAACTCGGCACGCGCCCGGCGCGCCGCAAGCGCGCGCCCGGCGCCTCCTGAGCGCGCGCACCGGGATTGCGCCGGCGCATCCCGGAAAGGCCGCGCGGATGCGCGGCCTGCGTTATCAGACCTTGATTTCCCGGTTGAAGCGGTCGATGTACTCGGAGCGGCGCGGGTTGAGCTTGGCCCAGTCGACGCCGTTCATGGCTTCGATCGCCGCGCTGTCGGTCGCGTAGGTCGCGAGCGCCTTGCTGAACTTCGCCTTGGTGCTGGTGGGCGCCAGCACGTAGGGCGCATCGGCCATCTGCGTCTGCACCTCGGGGCTGATCGCGGCGTTGATGTAGGCCGCCGCGAGGTCCACGTTCCTGGAGTTCTTGACGATGTGCATCGAGCTCTTGATGTGGATCCAGCCGGTGTCCGGCTTGACCATCGCGATCGGCACGCCCTTGGCCTGCAGGTCGCCCACGTTGTTGTTGTAGTGGACCGAGATGTCGATCTGGCCCTGCTGGAACAGCGTGGCAAGCGATCCCGGGCTCGAGGCCACGGCGCTGACGTTGGGCAGCAGCTTCTTGACGAACTGGAACGCGGGTTCCATGTTCTCCTCGCTGCCGCCGTTGAGTCGCGCCATCTCCACCATCCAGGCGGACATCAGCGTCGAGCCCATGCCGGCCAGGCCCACGCGGCCCTTGAATTCGGGCTTGAGCAGGTCGCTCCAGCTGCGCGGCGGCGTCTTGATCTTGTCGGTGTTGTAGGCGATGCCGATGATCTGGCCGGAAACGAACACGCCGGTGCCGCGCGGGTCGACGAACTTGGGCGGCAGGTCCTTCAGGTGGGTCAGCTTGTCGGTGGGGATCTTCTCGAAGATGTCGTGCTGCAGCGCGGCCAGGTAGGGGCCTTCGTCCAGGATCACCACGTCGTAGGGAGGATTGGCCTTGGCGGCCACGATCTTGGAGACGGTGTCGACGGCGAGGCTGGCGACGAGGTTCGCCCGCGCGCCGCCGCTGGCCTTGGAGAAGGCTGGCAGCAGGATCTGGCGGTGCGCGGATTCCCAGGCGCCGGGATAGCTGGTGGCCGAGATGCTGCGCGATTGCGCGAGCGCGGGCCAGCCGGCCGCGGCTGCGGCGGCGACGCCGGCCTGGAGGAACGAGCGACGGTGCAGGGAGGGGAAGGTCATGGCGCGAGGCTCCTATGTGTCGAAGTTCGGATCCACGCAAGCGCCGTGCCACCGTCGTGTATGCGGAATTGCGCAAGCCTGGTGCGCACAAGACGCAATCTTGTGTCCAATTCAGTGCAGGGTTTGTGCACAGATCGGCATGCGGTGCATCGCGGGCAGGCACGGTTCTTGAAAGACACCGTGCATGAATCCAAGCTACAGTTCTGGCCTGCCGGTCCGCCTTGCCGGCGTTCAACACCGTTATGGCGACGCCGTGGCCGTCGCCGATGTCGACCTGCTCGTGCAAGCCGGTGAACTCGTCGCCCTGCTCGGTCCCAGTGGCTGCGGCAAGACCACGCTCCTGCGCATCGTCGCCGGCCTGCTGCGCCAGACGCACGGCCAGGTCCACATCGGTGACCGCGTCGTCGACGACCTTCCCACGCCGCAGCGCGGCGTGGGCATCGTGTTCCAGAACTACGCGCTCTTCCCGCACATGGACGTGCGCGCCAATGTGGGCTACGGCCTGCGCGCCCGGGGTGAAGCCGCAGACCGCATCGACGCCACCGTGGACCGCATGCTGGACCTGGTGCAGATGCGCAAGTTCGCGCACCGCCGGCCGCGCGAACTCTCCGGCGGCCAGCAGCAGCGCGTGGCGCTCGCCCGTACGTTGGCAGTGCAGCCGCGCGTGCTGCTGCTCGACGAGCCCTTCGCTGCCCTGGACAAGAACCTGCGGCTGGACATGCAGATCGAGATCCGCCGTATCCAGCGCGAGCTGGGCATCACCACGCTGCTGGTCACCCACGACCAGGAGGAGGCGATGTCGATGGCCGACCGCATCGCGGTGATGAACGCCGGCCGCGTCGAGCAGTTCGACCGGCCCGAAGCCGTGTACGACTGGCCCGGCACGCGCTTCGTCGCCGGCTTCATCGGCACCGCCAACCTGCTGCCCGGCCGGCTGCGTCGCGAGGGCCGGGGCTTCGCGCTCAACTGCGACGCCGGAGGCACGCTCACCCTCGCCGCCGCGGCGCCTTGCTCGCGCGAGGGCGCGGCCGTGCTGTCGGTGCGCCCGGAGCACCTCGCTTTCGGTTCGGCAGGCGGCAGCGGTCCGCAGGCCACGGTCTCGATGGTGGTTCCGCTCGGCCCGCAGCTGGTGTACGAGCTGGCGCTCGCCGACGGCGGCAGCGTCAAGGTCACCGTCCCGCGCCACGGCGAAGATGCCCGCGTGCAGGCCGGCGAGCGCGTGGCGCTGCGCCTGCGCGATGGCGCGCCAGCGGCGGTGTTCCTGCCGGAGGTGGCATGAGCGGCGCCGCGGCCGTGGTCCCGGGCCAGCGTCGCGGCGGCCTGCTGCTGGCCTTGCCGCTGGGCATCTTCTTCGCCGTCTTCGTGGTGGTGCCCCTGCTGCTGCTGGTGGCAGTCAGCCTCTACGCCGACGCCGAGATGACCCACTTCGGCTTCGAGCAGTACCAGCGCTTCTTCGGCGACGCCTTCAACCGCAGCGTCCTGCTGCAGACCCTGTGGCTGGGCGTCAAGGTCACGGCGCTGGCGCTGGTCCTGGGCTTTCCGCTCGCCTACGCGTACACGCTGGCGCCGCCGCGCTGGCAGTCGCTGCTGATGCTGCTGATCGTGCTGCCGCTGCTGACCAGCGCGGTGGTGCGCACCTTCGCCTGGGTGGTGATCCTGGGCCGCCAGGGCATCATCAACGAAAGCCTGCTGGCGCTCGGATGGATCGCCGAGCCGCTGCGCCTGCTCTACACGCCCGGCGCGATGGTGATCGCGGTGGCGCAGATCGAACTGCCGCTGATGGCGCTGCCCGTCATCACCGCGCTCATGAACATCGACCCGAACCTGCGGCAGGCCTCGCTGGCCCTCGGCGCCGGCCACTGGCGAACGCTCTTCAAGGTGACGCTGCCGCTGGCCGTGCCCGGGCTGCTGGCAGGTTCGCTGCTGGTGTTCGCATCGAGCGTGAGCGCCTTCGTCACCCAGACCCTGGTGGGCGGCGGCCAGCAGATGCTGATGCCGTTCTACATGTACCAGCAGGCCATCCAGGCCAACAACTATCCGTTCGCCGCCGCCATCGCCGTCACTCTGCTGGTCGCCGTCATGGCCGTGGTGATGCTGATCAACCTCGTCGGCCGCCGTGCCAAGGGATTCGTCCATGCCTGAAGCTTCCGTCCTGACCGCGGCCCTGCCGGCCGCCACCCACCGGGCGCGCGAGTCCGCGCGCTCCGCCTGGGAGCGCCGCAGCTTCGGCACCGCCATGAAACTGCTGGCCGGGCTGTCTGCCTTGCTCCTGCTCGCACCCACGGTGGTGGTGCTCATCACCTCCTTCACCAGTGGCTTCTCGCTGAAGTTCCCGCCGCCGGGCTACTCGATGCGCTGGTACGAGGCGCTGTGGAACGACTCGCCGGAGCTGATCGATGCGCTGTTGCTGTCGCTCAAGGTCGCGGCCATCGCCTGCAGCGTGTCCACGGTGCTGGCGCTGGCCGCGGCAATGGCGCTGGCGCGGCGGCGCGAAGCCTGGGCCCGCGCGATCGAGGCCCTGTTCCTGTCGCCGCTGATGCTGCCGACGCTCGCCCTCGGCCTGGCCTTGCTGATGCTGTTCAACCTGGCTGGCACCGGCCTGAGCTTCTGGACGCTGGTGGCCGGCCACGTCGCGATCACCGCGCCCTACGTGTTCCGCACGACGGCGGCGAGCCTGGTGCAGATGGACCCGGCGCTGCTGGAGAGCGCGCGCAGCCTGGGCGCCGGCCCGCTGTTCGCCTTCCGCACCGTCACGTTACCGCTGGTGTTCCGTGGCCTGGCCGCCGGCGCCTTCATCGGCTTCATGTACTCGTTCGACAACGTGGCGGTGAGCCTGTTCCTTTCGGACGCGCGCTCGGAGGTGCTGCCGATCCGCATGTGGCACATCATCGAGAGCAATCTCGACGTGCGCGCCGCCGCCTTGTCGGGGGTGCTGATCGCCGGCACGCTGGTGCTGATGCTGGTGATGGAGCGCGTGGCCGGCATCTCGCGCCACCTGAAATGACGCGAGCCTGCCGTGCCGTTTCAGCCTGCGACGGAGTCGCGGCCCCAGCGCAGGCGCAGCGCGAGGCAGGGCGCCTCCAGCACGCCGCCGGCGACCTCCAGGGCATGGCCGGTCATGGCGCAATGCGCCTCGACCGAGTAGGAGCCCAGGTCGCTGCGGCGCAGCTTGGCGTGCCGCAGCGCCAGCACCAGCCGCGTGATGCCCGCCAGCTGCAGCGCGCCCGCGCACATGGGGCAGGGCTCCATCGTGCAATACAGCGTGGCGCCGTGCGTGGCCTGCGGCCCGTGCGCTGCCACGGCGCGACGGATCGCGTCGGGTTCGGCGTGCAGCAGCAAGTCGCCCTCGCTCACCTGCCGGTTGCTGCCGACGCCAAGAAGCTGCCCGTCTTTCACCACGACGGCCCCGGTGGGCCAGTCGCCGCGCGCGAATGCGTCTTCGGCTTCGGCCAGGGCCAGCGCCATCCAATGTTCATCTTTTTCCATGCCAAGGAGTTAGCACGATGAGTGCCACGCTGCTGCGCGGATGCACCGCGCTGTTGGGGCGCCAGCTGCGCCATTCCCGCGATCCCCTCGACATCCTGGTGGAGGATGGTCGCATCGCGGCCATCGCTCCCGCGGGATCGCTGCAGGCCAGCCGCATCATCGACCTGCCTGGTCGGCTGGTGGTGCCCGGCCTGGTCAACGGCCACCAGCATTCGCACGAGCACTTCCAGCGCGGGCGCACCGAGAACCTGCCGCTGGAGCTGTGGATGCACCTGGTGCGCACCCGCATCCCGGTGCCGCTGACGCCGCGCCAGGTCTACTTGCGCACGCTGATCGGCGGCATCGAGGCGCTGCGCACCGGCTGCACCACCATCGTCGATGACATGGCGCTCGGCGGCGCCATCGACGACGAGCGCATCGAGGCGGTGCTGCAGGCCTACGACGACATCGGCGTGCGCGCGCTGCTCGGCTTCGCGATGATGGACAAGCCCATCGTCGACAACTTTCCCTTCGTGGCCGACCACGTGCCGGCCGAACTCGCAGCCGAACTGCGCAACGCGCCGCGGCCCACCGGCGCGGCGCAGCTGGACCTGGTGCGCAGGCTGGCGCGCGAGCGCCATCCGCACCAGAGGCGCGTCGGCGTGCTGGCGTCGGTGTCGGCGCCGCAACGCGCCACCCGCGAGTTCCTGATGCAGGTGCGCGGCCTGGCCGACGAACTGGCGCTGCCCGTCATCAGCCACGTGCAGGAGACGCGGCTGCAGGTGGTCACCGGCCAGCTGTTCTTCGGCAAGCCGATGGTGGAGTACCTGGCCGAGATCGGCTTCCTCAAGCCGGCCACCAGCCTGATCCACGCGGTGTGGCTGAATCCGCGCGAGATCGCGGCACTGGCGGACACCGGAGCGACGGCGCAGCACAACCCCTGGAGCAACCTGTTGCTCGGCTCCGGCGTGCAGCCGGTGCGCGAGCTGCTGGAGGCGGGCGTCAACGTGAGCCTGGGCTCCGACGGTTCCTGTTCCACGGTGACCACCAACATGCTGCAGGTGCTGGGCGCGGCCGCAGGCGTGGCCAAGCTGCGCGGCGACGACCCGGCCCGGTGGCTGTCGGCGCGTGAAACCCTGCAGGCCGGCACCGCCGGCGGCGCCCGCGCGCTCGGCTTCGGTGACGGCCTCGGGGTACTGCAGGTCGGCGCGCGCGCGGACCTCGTGGCCTACCGCACCGACACCGTGACCTTCACCCCGCTGACCGACCCGGTGCGGCAGCTGGTCTATGCAGAGCGTGGCGCCGGCCTCGACCTGGTGCTGGTGGATGGCGAGCCGGTGCTGCAAGGCGGCAAGCTGGCGCGTATCGACGAGGCGGCCATCCTGGCCGAGATCGCGTCGGAGTACCGCGACCTCGCCGACCAGTACACGCGCGCCGAGGCATCGGTTGCACCCATCCTCGAGGCCATGGAGGCAATCTACCGCCGCAGCCTCGCCCAGGCCATTCCGGCCGACACCTATCCCGCGCGCCTTCCCGCCTGATGCCACCCACTGGAGAATCCATGCCCCGCGACCTTGCCGGCTACCGCTGGCGGTATCCCGATTTCCGCTGGCCGGGCCATGCCGGCCTGGCCGTGTCCTTCGTGCTCAACGTGGAGGAAGGCGCCGAGCTGGCCCTGTCGTCCGGCGACGAGCGCAACGAGGCTCGGCACGAAGTGAACCACGAGGTCGTCGGCGCGCCCGACCTGTGCATGGAAAGCCACTTCGAGTACGGCGCGCGCGTCGGCTACTGGCGCATCACGCGGCTGCTGATGGAAGCGGGCCTGCCGCTCACGCTCAATGCCTGCGCCCGCGCGCTGGAGGCCACGCCCTGGATCGCCACCGACGCCGCGCAGCAGGGCTTCGAGGTCTGCTGCCACGGCTGGCGCTGGGAGTCGCATGCCGGCATGGAGGAGGCGCACGAGCGCGCGCTGATCGCGCGCAGCCTGGAGACCATCCGGCGCCTGCACGGCAAGGCGCCGGTCGGCTGGCACACCAAGTCGTCGGCGTCCGTCAACACGCGCCGGCTGCTGGTGGAGCACGGCGGCATCCTCTACGACAGCGATGCCTACAACGACGACCTGCCGTACTGGACGCGCGTGGGCGGGCGCCCGCACGTGGTGCTGCCGTATGCCTTCGACACCAACGACATGCGCTTCTTCGACAGCTTCTCGTACGTGCGTGGCGCCGACTTCGCCGACTACGCGATCGACGCCTTCGACACGCTGCTGCGTGAATCGCGGGATGCGCCACGCATGATGTCCATCGGCCTGCACACGCGCATCATCGGCCGGCCCGGGCGCATCGGCGGGCTGCGGGCCTTCGTCGACCATGTGCGCCAGCGCACCGGCGCCTGGGTCGCCACGCGCGAGCAGATCGCGCGGCACTTCATGCAGGCCTGCCCCGTGCCGGAGGCGCCGTGAAGATCCTGCTGGTCAACCCGAACCTGACCGAGGCGGTCACCCAGCGCGTGCTGGAAGCGGCGCAGGCGGCTGCCCGCCCCGGCACCACGTTCGAAGCGGTCACCGGCTCCTTCGGCCCGGTGGTGATCGGCTCGCGCGCGGAGAACGCGCTGGCGGCGCACGGCGTCCTCGAACTGGTGGCCCGGCATGCACCGGGCTGCGATGCGGTCGTGCTTGCCGTGTCGCTCGACACGGCGGCCTGGGCCTGCCGCGAACTGCTGCCCATTCCCGTGGTGGCCATGACCGAAGCGGCCCTGCACACCGCGGCGCTGCTGGCGCCGCGCTTCGCGGTACTGACCTACGGCAGGCGCCTGGTGCCGGTGTACCGCGAGCTGGTGGAGGGCTGCGGCCTGACCGGCCGCCTGAGCGGGATCGCGGCGGTGGAGGTGACACCGCAGCAGACCTTCAGCGAGCCGGACCGCGTGCTCGCCGAAGTGCGCGCGGCAGCACTGGAACTGGTCGACCAAGGCGCCGAGGCCGTGGTGCTCGCCGGCGCCGCGATGGCGGCCATGGCACCGCGGCTGCAAGCCGACGTGCCGGTGCCGCTGCTCGATGGCGTCGCCTGCGCGGTGGGGCTGGTGGAGATGCTGGCGCACCAGCGCTGGCCCAAGGCGGGCGTCGGCAGCGTCAGCCCGACCGGCGGGCGGTCCGTGCGTGGCGTGAGCGCGGAGTTGCAGGCGCTGTTCACGGCCGGCAGCAGGGGCGCCTGAGCGCGCGGGGCGCGCGGGGCGCGGGCGCGTTCAGGAATCGCGGAAACTGCGCAGTTCGGCCAGGTCCGGGAATTGCGCCGGGCGCTTCTGCTTGAGGGCCGCGATCGCTTCGCCCACGTGCGCGTTGCTCCAGATCGCGCCTTGCAGCCAGCCCATCTGCTTCAACGCGTCGTCGACCGAGTGGTCGCGCGCGTAGTGCAGCGCCTGCTTGGTGCCCCAGATGGCCACCGGGGGCTTGGCGGCGATCTCCGCCGCGCATTGCATCGCCGCTTCGAGCATCGCGGCTTGCGTGTCGAACACCTCGTTGACCAGCCCGTAGGACGCGGCGCGGACCGCGCCCATGCGGCGGCCGGTGTAGGCCAGTTCCTTGACCACGGCCATGGGCAGCAGCTTGGGCAGGCGCTGCAGGGTGCCGACGTCGGCCACCATGCCGATGTTGATCTCCTGCACGCAGAAGAAGGCATCGGCGGTCGCATAGCGCAGGCAGCAGCCGGTGACCAGGTCCACAGCGCCGCCCACGCAGCCGCCCTGGATGGCGGCGATGACCGGAATGCGCAGCGTCTCCAGCTTGGTGAAGGTAGCCTGCATGTCGGCCAGCAGGTCGAAGATGGCGGCCCGGCCTTCCGCCGTGCGGTCGTCCAGGGTGATCGCGCCGCCGAAGGCGTCCAGCGCCATGCCGGCGGAGAAGTGCTTGCCGGTGGAGGAGATCACCAGGGCCCGGGCCTCCCCCGTGCGGTTCAGGCCGTCCAGCACCTCGTCCAGCTCCCGCCAGAACAGCGGATGCATGGTGTTCATCTCCGCGGGTCGGTTGAGGACCAGGTGGGCGACGCGGTCCGCCACCTTCAGTTCAAAGCATTGCATGGCCGGCTCCTTTGCCGGCATTGTGGCCGGACCTCAGCGCGGCAGCCAGTCGCAGCGGAGACGGCGCGCGCGGTGCGCCTTGATGCGCCAGGCAACGTAGAGCGTGGGCGCCAGGCTTGCCACCGCGCACAGTGGCAGGTACCACAGCGCGCCGAAGGCCAGCGTGGGGATGACGCCAACCCAGCCGATGAGCCACAAGGTGAGCATCATGTCCCAGAGGTGGTACTCCACCGGGCGGTCGTCGCGATGGCGCATGTGCCAGTGCTTGATGCGCTGCAGTTCGTCGAGGCTCATGGTTGCTCCGCGGAGGGCCGGTCGATCCGGATCGATGCAAGTTTCCTCGAGCATGCGCCCGGAAGACCCGGGCGCGTGTCGGCCAACAGCGCACTTACTGACCGGAAAACAGGTCGGGTGTCAGCTCGGCCGCGCGCGGCGGCGGTGCTGGCGCCTGCGGGGGCACGGGGCCTGCCGCCACCTCGCCGGCCTTGGCCAGCTTGCCCACGCGCACGCCCAGCAGCCGCAGCCGGCGGTCCAGGTCGACCCGCTTGAGGCACTGGCCGGCGGTGCGGCGGATCAGCGCCGGATCGGCCGTGAAGTGGTCCAGGGTCTGGTCGCGCGTGGCGGTGCGGAAATCGTCGTAGCGCAGCTTGATGCCGATGGTGCGGCCGACATAGCCCTTGCGCCGCAGGTCTTCGGCCACCCGCACGCACAGCTCGGTGAAGATGGTGCCCAGCTCGGCGCGGTCGCGCACCGCATGCAGGTCGCGGTCGAAGGTGGTCTCGCGGCTCATGGAGACAGGCTCGCTCTCGGTGACCACCGGCCGGTCGTCGCGCCCCCAGGCGGCGTCGTGCATCCAGGCGCCGTAGGACTGGCCGAAATGGTCCACCAGCCACTCGCGCGACTGCGCGGCGATGTCGCCGATGGTGTGCAGGTGCAGCTTGTGCAGCTTGGCTTCCGACTTGGGGCCGATGCCATTGATCTTGCGCACCGGCAGCGGCCAGATCTTCGTCTGCACGTCCTGCGGATGCACGATGGAGATGCCGTTGGGCTTGTCGAACTCGCTGGCCATCTTGGCCAGCAGCTTGTTGGGCGCCACGCCGATGGAGCAGGTGAGGCGCGTCGCCTCGAAGATCGATTTCTGGATCAGGCGCGCCAGCACCCGGCCGCCTTCGCGCTGCCCGCCCGGCACGTCGGTGAAGTCGATGTAGACCTCGTCGATGCCGCGGTCCTCCACCACCGGCGCGATCTCGCGGATCACCGCCTTGAAGGCGCGCGACACCCGCCGCACCTCGTCGAAGTCGGCCGGCAGCACGATGGCTTGCGGGCACAGCTTGGCCGCCTTCATCATGCCCATCGCCGAGCCCACGCCGAAAGGCCGCGCCGGATAGGTCGCGGTGGTGATGACGCCGCGCCCCACGTAGTCCTTCAGCAGGGGGAAAGCCTCCACCGGGATCTGCGACAGCGGCCGGTCGGCGAAGCGGTCGCGCAGCAGCTCGTCGACCTTGCGCCGCCCGCCGCCGATGACCACCGGCAGGCCCTTGAGCTGCGGATAGCGCAGCAGCTCCACGGACGCGAAAAAGGCGTCCATGTCCAGGTGGGCGATGCGGCGGATGCGGCTCACCGCACGATTGTGCCGCGCGCGTGCACCGTGATTGACTTGGCGCAAGCGTCGCCCCGGCGACACAGGGGATGATGCGCCCATGCATTCTTGGGATTTCCCGAGTGGCGCCACAGACGCCGCCGGATCCGTGGCCCGCATCGTCTATGCGAGCCGCGCCACGATCACACACTCACCCTACCAGGAGATGGAGCGCATCCGCGCCTGCGCCGTGCGGCACAACATGCCGGTCGGCGTGTCCACCGCGCTGTTGTACCAGTCCGGCTGGTTCCTGCAATGGAAGGAAGGCCCCGGCGCCGAAGTGCGGCGCATCATGGAGCGCGTGGCCGCCGACCCGCGGCACGAATTGCCGGTCGTGGTCCATGCCAGCCGCGGGCCGCGCCTGCTGGCCGGCCCCTGGTCGATGGCCATCGTGCAATGCGGAGAGGCGCCCGAGCGCATGGCGCAGCGCGTCCAGGCCT
>JAEZKX010000073.1 GCA_023436025.1 Pseudomonadota bacterium
GCGGTGGCGGCGGTGGCGGCGGTGGCGGCGGCTACGGCGGCGGCAACAACTACTGAGCTGCCGGCCCGCCGGCATCGCAACAAAGGCTCCCGCGGGAGCCTTTGTCGTTCCTGGCGGCGCCGCTCACTCGCCCTGGCGGCGCTTGCGCGGCTGGCTGGCGGCGATGCGATCGAACAGCGCATCGGGCACCAGCCGCAGCAGCTTGGCCACCACGCCCATCTGCCAGGGGATCACGCGGTAGCTGCTGCCGCGCCCGATGGCGCGGAAGGCCGCGTCGGCGAACTGCCCAGGCTGCATCAGGAAAGGCATGCGGTAGCGGTTGCGGCTGGTCAGCGGCGTGGCCACGTAGCCCGGCGCGATGGTCACCACCCGCACGCCGCTTTGGCGCAGCTCGCCGCGCAGGCTCTCGCAGTAGCTCACCACTGCCGCCTTGCTGCCGCAGTAGGCGCCGTGCCCCGGCATGCCGCGGATGGCCGCCACGCTGGCGATGCCCACCAGGGTGCCGCTGCCGCGCGCGCGCATGGCCGCCACGAAGGGATGGAAGGTGGCGGCCAGGCCGACGTTGTTGACGGCGAAGGTGCGCGCCAGCACGTCCAGGTCCGCGCGCTGCTCGGTGTCGACGCCGATGCTGATGCCGGCATTGGCGATCACCACATCGGGCAGGCCCTGCTGGGCGATGCAGGCCTGGCCGGCCGCCACGATGCTGTCGGTGTCGGCCACGTCGGCGCGGTAGGCGCGCCAGCGTTCGGCCGGAATGCCCTGCGCGGTCGCCCAGGCGGCGATCTCCGCGTCGCGCCGCGCCACCAGCGCGAGGCGCCAGCCGGCCTGGTGGTAGCGCCAGGCCAGCGCCTGGCCGATGCCGCTGGACGCGCCGGTGATGAAGGCGAGCCGCTCCATCGCCTCAGGGCCTGGGCTGCAGGGTGCCGCGCACCCGGCCTTCCAGCTCGGTGACGCGCCCGAGGTTGTCGTAGTCCAGGCGGTCCGCCTCGAACCGGTCGTTGCCGCGCAGCAGCGTGACCGGCTTGTTCGAGGTGACGCGCTCGGTGTCCATGAACGCGTGCAGGAATTCGCTGCGGATCTGCAGCCGCGGCAAGGGCTGGCCCTGGGCGTCCTTGCCCTCGCGCGTGACCACCGCATTGCCGAACAGCTGCACCTCGGTGGCGTCGCCGTTGCTGAGCGCGCGCTTCGCCGTGGCCACGGTCACCGCACCCTTCTCGTCGTAGGCGCGGATGTTGGGCTGGTCGATCTCCAGCGTGTCGGTGTCGGGGTAGTGGCGCGCCTCCACGCCCTGGATCTCGGACTTGAGGCGCCCCTGCGCATCGAAGGACTTCACCGAGAAGTTGCGCAGGAAGTAGTCGGGGTCGTGGGTGGGTGGCGCTGTCACGCCGGGTGTCGACAGCGCGGGCGTGCTGCGCGCCAGCCAGTAGGTGCCCATGGCGAGCAGGCCCATCAGGATGACGGGCAGGTAGATGGTGAGGCGGTCCCACACGCGGCCGAAGCCGCGCCAACTGCTCACCGATAGTCCTCCAGCAGCCGGGCGTACTGCCCGCTGGCCACCAGCAGCAGGTCGCAGAATTCGCGCGCCGCGCCGTGGCCGCCGGTCGCCTGGGTGACGTAGCGCGCGCAGTGCCGCACCTCGGCGTGGGCGTTGGCGGGCGCCACGGGGAAGGCGCAGCGGCGCAGCACCGGCAGGTCGGGCCAGTCGTCGCCGATGGCCGCGGCCTGCGACCAGTCGAGGCCGCGCGCCTTGAGCACGCTTTCGGCGGCGGGGCGCTTATCCTCGGTGCCGTAGTGCACCTGGGTCACGCCCAGGGCCTCCAGCCGGCGGCGCAGCGGCTTGGAGTCGCGCCCGGTGATGACGGCCGGCACGATGCCCGCGCGCTGCAGCAGCTTCATGCCGAGTCCGTCGAGGATATTGAAGCGCTTGATCAGCTCGCCTTCGTCGCTGAACAGAAGGCCGCCGTCGGTCATGACGCCGTCGATGTCGAAGAAGGCGATGCGGATGCCCTGCGCCGCCAGCAGCACTTCGGGCGCGAAGGTGAGGGCCGGCGCCATCAGATGACCTTGGCCCGCATGAGATCGTTGGTGTTGACGGCGCCAACCAGGGTGCCGCCGGCATCCACCACCAGCAGCCGGGTGATGCCGCGCGCGTCCATCAGCTCGGCGGCCTCGGCCGCCAGCACGTCGGCGCGGATGGTCAGCGGATCGGCGTGCATCACGTCGCCGGCGGTCAGCTGGCGCAGGTCGCCGCCGCGCTCGATCAGGCGGCGCAGGTCGCCGTCGGTGAAGATGCCCTGCAGGCGGCCGTCGGCATCCACCACCGCGGCGGCGCCGAAACCGGTGCGGCTCATCTCGCGCATCAGCTCCATGAAGGGTGTGGCGGCGCCGACGCGCGACACCGCGTCGCCGGTGCGCATGACGTCCGACAGGTGCGTCAGCAGCTTGCGGCCCAGGGCGCCGCCCGGGTGCGAGCGGGCGAAATCCTCGGCCTTGAAGCCGCGCGCGTCCAGCAGGGCCACCGCCAGCGCATCGCCCAGGGCGAGCTGCGCGGTGGTGGAGGCGGTCGGTGCCAGCTGCAGCGGGCAGGCCTCGCGGGCGACACCGCTGTCGAGGACGATGTCGGCATGGCGCGCCAGGGTCGAGCGCGGGTTGCCCGTCATCGCCACCAGCGGCGCGCCCAGGCGCTTGAGCACCGGCAGGATGGCGGTGATCTCGTTGCTCTCCCCGCCATTGGAGATGGCCAGCACCAGGTCGATGGACTTGATCATGCCCAGGTCGCCGTGGCTGGCTTCCGCCGGATGCACGAACATCGCCGCGGTACCGGTGGACGCCAGCGTGGCGGCGATCTTGCGGCCGACGTGCCCGCTCTTGCCCATGCCCATGACCACCACCCGGCCACGCACCTCCAGCATGGCCGCCACGGCCCGGGCGAAGGCCTCGCCAGTGCGCTCCTTCAGACCCAGCAGCGCGGCCGCCTCGATGTCGAAGGTCTCGCGGGCGAGGCGCAGCGCGCGCTCCGGGTCGAAGCCGGGCGCGGAGGCAGCCTCGGCAGCCGGCGCGAGGGGGGTGGCGAGAGTCATCCCCGGGATTTTAGTTGGCGGGCGTATTGCTAGCATCGGGCCATGTCCTCGCTCGGTCTGACCCTGCTCTACCTGCTGGCGGCGGTCCTGGGCGTGGTCGCCTGCCGGTCCCTGCGCCTGCCGCCCATCCTGGGCTACCTGGTGGCGGGCGTGGTGATCGGGCCGCACGCGCTGCACCTGGCCGACGAGTCTGCGGCGGTGCGCCACCTGGGCGAGTTCGGCGTGGTGTTCCTGATGTTCGTGATCGGCCTGGAGTTCAACCTCTCCAAGCTGCGCGCCATGCGCACCCACGTGTTCGGCCTGGGCCTGTCGCAGGTGGTGCTGACCATGCTGGGCGCCACGGCCGGCGCGCTGCTGCTGTCGGCGCTGCTGCCGCGGCTGCTGGACCTCAGCTGGCAGGCGGCGCTGGCGCTGTCCGGCGCCCTGGCCATGAGCAGCACGGCCATCGTGGTCAAGCTCATGGCCGAACGGCTCGAACTGGAGTCGGAGCACGGCCAGCGCGTCATGGGCGTGCTGCTGTTCCAGGACCTGGCCGTGGTGCCGCTGCTGGTGCTGATCCCCGCCCTGGGCAGCCCGCCTGAGGTGCTGATGCGCGACATCGGCATCGCGCTGGCCAAGGCCGCGGCGCTGATCGCGCTGCTGCTGGTGGGCGGGCAGAAGGCGATGCGCTGGTGGCTCACCCAGGTGGCGCGGCGCAAGAGCGAGGAGCTGTTCGTGCTGAACCTGCTGCTGGTGACGCTGGGGCTGGCCTGGCTCACGGAGCTGGCGGGCCTGTCGCTGGCGCTGGGTGCCTTCATCGCCGGCATGCTGATCTCCGAGACCGAGTACAAGCACCAGGTCGAGGCCGACATCCGCCCCTTCCACGACGTGCTGCTGGGCCTGTTCTTCATCACCGTGGGCATGCTGCTGGACTGGCGGGCGGTGGCCGCGAGCTGGCCGCTGGTGGCCTTCCTGGTGGCGGTGCCGGTGCTGTTCAAGCTGGCGCTGGTGACGGCGCTGGCGCGCGCCTTCGGCGCCTCCATGGGCGTGTCGCTGCGCACCGGCCTGTACCTGGCGCAGGCGGGCGAATTCGGCTTCGTATTGCTGGCGCTGGCGCAGCAGCGGCAGCTCGTGGGGCCGGAGCTGATCAACCCGATCCTGGCCAGCATGGTGATCTCCATGCTGGCCACGCCCTTCATCATCCAGTGGAGCAACCGCATCGTGATGAAGCTGGTGGCCAGCGAATGGATGCGGCAGTCGCTGCAGATGACCACCATCGCGCGCAAGTCCATCAACGCCAACAAGCACGTGATCATCTGCGGCTACGGCCGCTGCGGCCAGAACCTGGCGCGCATGCTGGAGCACGAGGGCATCCCCTACATGGCGCTGGACCTCGATCCCGACCGGGTGCGCCAGGCCGCCGCCGCTGGCGACTCGGTGGTGTTCGGCGATGCCGCGCGGCTGCAGGCGCTGATGGCCGCCGGCCTGGCGCGCGCCACCGCGGTGGTGGTGACCTACCTCGACGTGCCCGGCGCGATGAAGGTGCTGGCCAACGCCCGCGCCCATGCGCCGCAGGTACCCGTGATCGTCCGCACCCAGGACGACCACGACCTGGAAAAGCTGATGGCCGCCGGCGCCACCGAGGTGGTGCCCGAGACGCTGGAGAGCTCGCTGATGCTGGCCAGCCATGCGCTGGCGCTGGTGGGCGTGCCGATGCGGCGCGTGATCCGCATCGTGCAGGACCAGCGCGATGCGCGCTACAACCTGCTGCGCGGCTACTTCCACGGCGCCGACGACAGCACCGTGCAGGAACGCGAGCAGGAACGCCTGTCGACCATCACGCTGCCGCTGGGCGCCCATGCCCTGGGCCGCGCGCTCAGCCAGTTCGCCCTGCATGCGCAGGGTGTGCGCGTGGTGAGCCTGCGCCGCAGCAGCGGGCACGCCGTCGACCTGGCCTCCGATCCTCGGTTGGAGGACGGTGACACACTCGTGCTGTCGGGCCGGCCCGAGCCGCTGGCCATGGCGGAAGAAATCCTGCTGCAAGGATGATGATGGAACGAATGAACGACCCCCAAGACCTCGACGTCAGCGACTACCTGAAACGCCGCATCCGCACCGTGCCCGACTGGCCGGCGCCGGGCGTGCAGTTCCGCGACATCACGCCGCTGCTGCAGAACCCCAGGACCTTCCGCGTGCTGATCGACGCCTTCGTCTACCGCTACATGGACAGCCGCCCCGACGTGGTGGCGGGACTGGACGCGCGCGGCTTCATCCTGGGCTCGGTGGTGGCCTACGAGCTGGGGGTGGGCTTCGTGCCGATCCGCAAGAAGGGCAAGCTGCCCTTCACCACGGTGGAAGAGACCTACGAGCTGGAATACGGCAGCGCCACCGTGGAACTGCACACCGATGCGGTGCAGGCCGGCCAGCGCGTACTGCTGATCGACGACCTGATCGCCACCGGCGGCACCATGATGGCCGGCAAGAAGCTGCTGGAGAAACTGGGCGCCACGGTGATCGAGGGCGTGGCCATCGTCGACCTGCCCGAGCTGGGCGGCACCCAGCGCCTGCGCGAGGGCGGGCTGGATGTGTTCACCTTCGTGGAGTTCGGCGGCCACTGAAGCCGCGCTCGGCGTTGCCTGCGCTCAGCGCAGCTCGCCGTACTGCGTGCCGCCCAGTTCGTGCGTCGGCTCCTCGGCCGATACTTCCGTGTCCTCGAAACCGGTGAGCAGCACGCCGCTGCTGCCGTGCTTGTGCGTGCCCGTGGGAGCGGCCGGCCGGTCGGCGCGGGCGGCCAGGGCCTGGCGGAAAGCCTCGATCTCCGACGGGTGCAGCGGCTCGAAGGCCGGCCGGGGCCGCGGCGCCGCCGCTGCCACCAGTGGCGCCGGCTGCGACACCAGCGCGTCTTCGCCGAGCTGGGCCGGCCGCGGCTCGGAAGGACGCGGGCGGGCGGCGATGTCGCCGATGGCGACATGGTCGTTGGAGCGCCAGTAGACGGCGGTGACCATGATGTCGAAGCGCGCCTTGGCCGACTGCGCGATCAGCGCCTCGATCTCGGCCATGCGGATGGGCTCGCTGGCAGCGCGCTGCGCCAGGTCGACCATCACCAGGAACTGGCGGCCGCGGGTGTCGAGCGACAGCACCTTGAACTTGTAGCTGGAGGACAGCACGCCGGCGCGCACCATGGCCTCGCGCACCACCATGTAGAGCAGCTCGCGGCGCTCCATGCGCTCCTGCTTGCGGTTGGCCGGCGCCGCGGTGGCATGGGCGCGGGCTGCATGGGCGGGACGGGTGCTGTCCAGGCGGGACAGTCCGGAACTGGGCATCGCCTCTTGCGTCGGAGTTCCGACCTTCTTCTTGCTCGGCGAAAACCAGGCTAACCAGGACATCAAGGCCTTTCGAGCGGCGATTGCTACAAATTTGGGTGCCGCGCGGTCAGTTTAGCCAGCGCCATCGGCGCGCAACGTGCATAGGTAACGGAGAGTGCGCCTGTCGTTCGCGCCACATGGAACGTCCGTGAGAAAGTGCATGCTTCAAGTGACCGCGACGCGCTTGGGCCGGTTGCCGAGCCGGCGCGACACCAGCGATCCCAGCGCCATCGCGACGTCCAGCGCCAGCTGCGGTTGCCGGTTCGACAGCTCGGTGAAGCGGATCGGCGTGAGCGACCAGATCTTGCACACGCTGGCGGCCTGCACGGTGGCGTTGCGCGGGTTGCGCGAGAAGAAGGCCCCCTCGCCGACGGCCGATCCGGCCTCGACGGAGGCCAGGCGCAGGCGCCCCTTGTCGTCCTCGTAGTGCACCGTCAGCTTGCCCTCCTCCACGAAGTACACCGTGCGGTCGGAGGCGTTCTGCTCGATCAGCACCTGCCCGGGCTGCAGCGCGAAAGGCTGCAGGTAGGTGCCCAGGAGCTCCCATTGCTTCGGCCCGATCGCCGGCCGGAAATGGTCGGCCGTCTGGTTGCGGGCCGTGGCCTGCATCAACCCGTGGACGTCGAACTGGATCGGGGCGCGATGCGGTGCGTTCATGCGCGCAGGTATACGGCTGACCTGCGCCCCGCACAAGAACCGGTTTCCTCCAATTACACGAGATACTGGCGAATCGTGGTGTTTAACCACAAGGTACGCGCCAGCGCTGACGGACGGTCGGCTGGCGCGCAGCAACGGTCATCGGCCTCTCAGGAGGATTGACGTCCCCTGTGCGTGCGAACTCCCGGGCCCTTCAAACGTACAGGACCAGAGGCCGCTGCTGGCGCGCGACGCCAGCCGCGCATGCGGTGGCCCCCCGCACCCAGCGCGAAGCGTTCGTCACGTGGCACACCGCAGGGTGCGCAGGACCCCGATAGGCGCGCGGCTCCGGGGCACGGACAGGCAACACGTCGCCGGGCAGAAGTGGGGTCGCCGTCAGTGGCCGGCCTCAGCGTCACCATCGCCGCGGTGCGCACGAAGTCCCGCGGGGCAGCTTGCGCGCGCGGCTGGGAAACCCAAGGATTAAGGAAAATGCGGCCGCGGTTTGCGCCAATCGCTTGACTGGGCTGCGAGCGGCGCGGTCACACTTCGTAACAACGCGAAGTCCCGCCATGACGCACGGCCCCCAACTCGAACTGATCGAACTCCTCTCGGAACGCATGCTTGCCGACGGCTCGCGCACCCTGTGGCGCCGCGTGTTCCTGACCTCCTTGCGCGACACGGTGCGCTTCGAGGCGCGCGCGCTCACGCTTCTGTGCGTGGATGCGCCGCGCCATGGATGGAGCCTGGCCGAACTCGACACCTTCGGCCAGCGCTTCGGCGGGCGCTGCGAGCCGCTGGGCAAGGAGCGCGCGCTGTTCCACTTCGACGCCGCGGCGCCCGCGCTGCGCGCCGCGCTGCTGCTGCAGCGCATGTGCGGCGACTTCCAGTTCCGCCTGGCGGTGGTGACGGCGCCCTGCCACGTTGCGCGCTTCGAGGTCGACGGCCAGCGTTGCCAGGTGGTGCTGCCGCCGCCCTCGGGCAGCGTGCAGCGCGCGGTCGACAATGCCGTGCCGGGCACCATCCATGTGTGCAAGGAAAGCTATCCGCTGCTGGAGGACCTGCTGCGCGCCGAGGTGGGCGACGCGCTGGTGACCGTGGAGTTCGGCGAGGACGCCCAGGCCGAAGCCTCGATCACGCTGCCGCCGTCGACCGACTCTCCGATCACCAGCTTCAGCACATTCGCGGAACTGCGCTGAGGGCGCGGCGCGGCGGGCCGGACGGGCCCGCGTGGTGCGAAGACCGATCAGTCGGCCTTGGCGCCGGTGGACTTGATGACCGCGCCCCAGCGCGGGATCTCGGACCTGATCCAGCCGCTGAACTGCTCGGGCGTGCTGGCGATCACCTCGAACTCCATGTCGCGCAGGCGCGCGGAGATCTCCGGCGACTGCAGGATCTTCACCAGTTCGCGGTGGTAGCGGTCGACGACGGGCTTGGGCGTGTTGGCCGTGGTCAGGAAACCGATCCAGGACACGGCCTCGAAGTCCTTGTAGCCCAGCTCGACCAGCGTCGGCACGTCCGGCGTGCTGGCGAAGCGCTTGGTGCCGCTGGAAGCCAGCAGGCGCAACTTGCCCTCCTTGACGAACTGCTGCACGTTGCCCGGCACGAAGAAGCCGGCCTGCACATTGCCCGCCAGCAGGTCGGTGACGGCCGCGCCCGCCCCGCGGTAGGGTATGTGCGTCATGGGGAAGCCGGCCGCGGCCTTGAACATCTCCATGGTCAGGTGCGAGGCGCTGCCCAGCGCGATGGACGCGTACGAGTACTTGGTCGGCTCCGCCTTGGCGCGGGTCACCAGGTCCTGGGCCGACCTGATGTCGGAGCTCGCGTTCACCACCAGGTACTGCGGCGTCTTCACCGCCAGCGTCAGCGGCTGCAGGTCCTTCAGCGGGTCGTAGGGCATCTTCTCCATCAGCGTGACGTTGATGGCCAGCGGCCCGTTGTAGCCGACCAGCAAGGTGTGGCCGTCCGGCTGCGCCTTGGCCACCAGGTCGGCGCCGATGTTGCCGCCGGCGCCCGGCTTGTTCTCCACCACCACCGGTTGCCCGATCGCCTCCTGCAGCTTGGGCGCCACCAGGCGCGCGAGCACGTCGTTGGTGCTGCCCACGATGGGAACGATGATGCGCACGGGCTTGGTGGGCGCCCAGTCCTGGGCGAAGGCGCCGCCGGCGCAGGCCGCGGCGCCCAACGCCAGCACGGCGCGGCGGTGGATGGATCGCATGGTTCGTCTCCTCAGGTAAACGACACGCCGATCGCGCCCAAGGGGCCGAAATCGGCATGGATCACGTCGCCGGCGGCCACCGACACCGGCCGCGTGAACGAGCCGGCCAGCAGGATGTGCCCGGGCTCCAGCATGATGTCGTGGCGCGCCAGGCGGTTGGCCAGCCACACGATGCCCATGGCCGGATGGCCCATGACCGCCGCCGACACGCCGGACTCCTCGATCACGCCGTTCTTCGACAAGGTGGCCGCCACCCAGCGCAGGTCCACGTCCAGGGGCCGCACCACGCGGCCGCCGGTCACCATGGCGGCAGCCGCGGCGTTGTCGGCGATGGTGTCGACGATGTGGCGCGGCACTTCGGTGCGGTAGTCGATGATCTCCAGCGCCGGCGTCACGTAGCTGGTCGCGTCCAGCACGTCGTAGACCGTCACGTTCTTGCCGCCCACCCGCTTGCCCAGCACGAAAGCCAGCTCCACCTCCAGCCGCGGCGCGTTGAAGCGCGAGGCCGGGATTCGCGCGCCGTCGGCGTACAGCATGTCGTCGAGCAGCACGCCGTAGTCGGGCTCGGTCATCTTCGAGGCCATCTGCATGGCGCGCGAGGTCAGGCCGATCTTGTGGCCCACCACGCGTGCGCCGTTCTTCACGCGCTCGTCGGCCCAGATCTGCTGGATGGCGTAGGCATCCTCGATCTCGGCTTCCGGCCAGGTCTGGCTGACCTGGCGGATCGGCTGGGTCGTGCGGTGGGCTTCGGTCAGCGCCTGCGCGGCCAGGCGGCGTTGCTGTTCGTCGATCATGTGCGGGAGAGGATGGTCAGGTTCGGCCGCGGCCCTTCGGCCTTGGCGGTGATGGGAGGCTGCGGCAGCGCGTCGTCGCCGCGCTGGATGGTGAAGTGGTGGTCCAGCGACCACCAGCGGCCCTGCACGTCGGCGTCGGGCGCGGGCTCGTCCTGGTGCAGCACGTACTGGCCCACCAGCGCGCGGGTGACGCCGAACTGCACGTCGGTTTCCAGGTGCGGATCGTCGCTGGAATACACCTGCGAGAACTGCGTCTTGAAGCCCGGCTTGTGGATCAGGAAGTGGATGTGCGCAGGCCGCATGTTGGCGCGGCCCTGCTTGCGCAGCAGCTCGCCCACCACGCCGTTGACGGGAATCGGGTAGCCCTGCGGCTTGATGCTGCGGAAGGCGATGTGGCCGTGCGCGTCGGTGGTGAACTTGCCGCGCAGGTTCATGTCGGCCTGCGCCGGGTCCTGGTTCTCGTAGAAGCCCTCGGACGAGGCCTGCCAGATGTCGACCTCGGCGCCGGCGACCGCGCGGCCCTCTTCGTCGCGCACCCAGGCCTTGACGAACACCGGCTCCCCTGGCGTGGGCGAGCGCACGATGCTGCCGCCGTTGGGGGTCACGGGGGACCCCTTGCGCCAGAACGGTCCCATCAGGTTGGCGGTGGTCTCGTGGCCGGCGCCGTTGTTCAGCAGGCAGACCAGGGCGGAGACGCCCAGCGACCCGGCGGCCAGCACCACCTCGTTGTGCGAGGCGGTGGTGAGCTGTCCCAGCCGGGCGATCACGCCGCAGGCCTGGCGGAACTCCGCCTCGGTCAGCCGCGTCTCGCGCACGAAGGCGTGCAGGTGCGTCACCGCCGCGGACATGATCTCGCGGAAGCGCGCGTCGCTCGCGCGCTCCAGCTCCGCCAGCACGGCGCGCGTCAGGTCGGCCTGGTTCTCGACGATCATGGTCTCACCTCATTTCACGTGCAGGCCGCCATCGACCACCAGCGTGGTGCCGGTGATGAAGGAGGCCTCGTCGGACGCGAACCACAGGATCGGGTAGGCGATCTCCAGCGGGTCGGCCCATCGGCCCAGCAGCGACGTGTCCTGCCGCTGCGTCTTGAGTTCCTCCACGCTCTTGCCCGCCGCCTTGGTGCGGTTGACGTGGAACTCGGTCAGGGTGGATCCCGGGCACACCGCATTGACGCGGATGCCGTGCTGGGTCTCCTCGAAGGCCAGCGTGCGGGTCATCGCCAGCATGGCGGCCTTGGTGGCGTCGTACAGCGCCATGCCCTTGCGGCCCTTGACCGCGTAGCAGGACGACACATTAACGATGGCGCCCCCGCCAGCCGCGCGCAGCAGCGGGAGCGTGGCGCGGCAGAAGTTGGCGTTGCCGATGGTGTTGACGGCCAGCACCGCCTGCCATTCCTGCGGCGTGGCCTCGGCGAAGGACGCGTAGTTGCGCATCGCCGCGTTGTTCACCAGGATGTCGAGCCGCCCGAAGGCCTCGCGGCAGCGGGCGGCGGCCTGCTGCGCCGTCGCCTCGTCAGCCACGTCGCCGGCCACGGCTTCCACCCGCGCCTGCGGGAAGCGCGCGCGGATGGCGCCGACGGTGCGATCCAGCGCGGCGCCGTCGCGGTCGACGATGAGCACCGTGGCGCCCTGGGCGCAGAACAGCGTGGCGGTGGCGGCGCCGATGCCGCCGCCCCCCCCGGTGACCAGCGCCACCATGCCAGCCAGGCGCGTGCCGGCCACGATGCCGG
>JAEZKX010000087.1 GCA_023436025.1 Pseudomonadota bacterium
GTGCTGGCGCAGGTGCTGGCGCAGCATGCGGCGGCGACCGAGCCGCTCGCGGCGCTCGCCGCCTTCGGTGGTTTCGAGGTCGCCACCCTGGTCGGCGCGGTGCTGCAGGCGGCGCGCGAGCGGCGCCTGATCGTGGTGGACGGCTTCATCACCGGCGCCGCGGTGCTGGTGGCCGCCCGGATCGCGCCGCACGTGGTGCAACGCTGCGTCTTCGCGCACCGCTCCGCCGAGAGCGGGCACGCGCTGATGCTGCAGGCCCTGGGCGCCCAGGCCGATGCGCTGCTCGACCTCGGCTTGCGCCTGGGCGAGGGCTCGGGCGCGGCGCTGGCCTGGCCGCTGCTCGTTTCCGCCTGCGCGATCCTGTGCGACATGGCGAGCTTCGACTCCGCCGGCGTCGCCACGCGGAGCACGCCATGACGGGCGTGCGCCACTTCCTGCTGGCCTTGCAGTACTTCACGCGCATTCCGGTCACCGGCCGTCTCGCGGCCTGGACCGGCTACAGCCCGGCGGCCTTGCGCGCGAGCGCCGCGCATTTCCCGGCGATCGGGCTGCTGGTCGGCCTGGTCGGCGCCGGCGTGGCGGCCACGGTGCTGGCCCTGCTGCACCCGGGGCCCTTCGCGCCCCTGGTGGCCGCGGCGCTGTCGACCGCCGCGACCGTGCTCCTGACCGGCGCACTGCACGAGGACGGCCTGGCGGACGTCGCCGACGGTTTGGGCGGCGCCTTCGACCGCGCGCGGGCGTTGGAGATCATGAAGGACTCGCGCATCGGCGCCTTCGGCGCGCTGGCGCTGGGACTGGCGCTGTTGGCCAAGGTCGCGCTGCTCGCGCATCTCGGCGCCGCGGGCGTGGCGCCGCTGTGCGCCGCGCTGGTGCTGGCGCACGCGCTCTCCCGTGCCTGGCCGCTGGTGCTGGTGCGCACCTTGCCCTATGTCGGCGACGCCGCCGGCGTGCGGGCCAAGCCGATGGCCGATGCGATCGCCTGGCCGGCATTGGTGGTCGCGTGGCTGTGGGCGGCGGCGGCCGTGGCGGCGGTGGCTGCATGGAGCGGCCCGACGGCGGTGGCGGCGGCCTTCGCTGCTTCCGCGGCCGTGATGCTGTGGCTGCGCCGCCTGTTCGCACGCCGCCTGCAGGGCTTCACCGGCGACTGCCTCGGCGCCGCGCAGCAGGGCTGCGAACTCGCTTGCTACCTCGGCATGGCGGTGGTGCTGGCGTGAGCACGCTTTGGCTGGCGCGCCATGCGCAACCGCTGGTCCCGCCGGGACAGTGCTATGGCGCCAGTGACATCGCCGCGGATGCGCAGGCCACGCAGCAGGCGGCACGCGCGCTGGCGGCGGCGCTGCCGCGGCGTCTCGCGGCGGTGGCCTGTTCGCCGCGCCGGCGCTGCCGGCAGCTTGCCGAGGCGCTGCAGGCATGCCGGCCGCAGCTCGCATGGGCCGTCGATGCGCGGCTTGCCGAGATGGACTTCGGGCGGTGGGAAGGCCGGTCCTGGGATGCCATCGCGCGCGACGAGCTGGAGGCCTGGAATGCCGACTTCGCCAGCTACCGATGCGGCGGAGGCGAAAGCGTGGAACAACTGCTCGCGCGCGTGGACGCGGCGCTGGAAGCCGCGCGGGCGTTGCCCGGCGACGTCCTGTGGATCACGCATGCCGGCGTGATCCGGGCCGCGCACCTGCTGGCAGCCGGCGTGCCCCGCCCGCTCCTGTCGGCGCACTGGCCCGCCCGCGCGCCCGCCTTCGGTGCGTGGCAGGGCCTGTCATTGCACGGCGCTGACGGCCGATCAGGGTAAATGCGGCCGCGCGGCATTGCCCATGGCGCCCCTGCGCGTCTATGCTTCGCGCACCGATGTCTTTGGGGGCATGTGCCATGTACAAGAAGATCCTCCTGGCCTACGACGGCTCCGATGCCGGCCAGAAAGCCCTGCTCGATTGCAAGGAACTCGCCAACTGGAGCCAGGCCGATTTGACGCTGGTGGCCGTCATGCCCTCGGCCATGAGCTTCGTCGGCCTGGAGGGCGGCGTCTACGACGTCGAGCTCGAAGAGCGCGAGAAACGCAAGTACCGCGGCATCCTCGACGACGGGCTGCGCCGCCTGGCCGAGGCCGGCTGGTCGGCCCGCGGCGAGGTGGTCACCGGTGAAGCCATCGAGGAGATCGCCAAGTACGCGCGCAAGATCGGCGCCGACCTCATCATCGTCGGCCACAAGCACCTGGACAGCTGGGCCGCGCGCTGGTGGCGCGGCTCCATCTCGGGCGCGCTGATCGAGCATGCCCACTGCAGCGTGCTGGTGGTCATCACGCATTGAGAAGCTGTGAACGAATTCCTCGCACCTGCGTGCGGCCTGTCCAGGGCCGTGACGGAACGATCAACGGCTAGCTGGCCGCACCCTTCGGGCCGGGGCGTCTGCGGGCGCATGCGTGCGTTGCGCAAGGCCACCCAGGCGGCCAGCCTGGACGGCCTTGCGCGCCTTCGCCTGCGCCCACAGTCGCCCCGTCGCAGGCGCGATCAATTCATTCACAGCTTCTGAGGCAGCGCCATGCGGTTCCTTCCCGGCACCGCACGGCGGCCCGACGCCGGGTTCTCGCTCGCCCAGTACCGCCAGCGCGCGGCACGCTACGACCTGGAACTGGCGCTGTTCGAGCCCTGGCGCGCCGCAACCATCGCGCGCCTGGAATTGCGCCGCGGCGATACCGTGGTCGACGTGGGCTGCGGCACCGGACTCAGCTTCGTCCGGCTGGCGGACGCCGTGGGCCCGCGCGGGCAGGTCGTCGGCATCGAGCCCTGTCCCGAGATGCTGGCGCAGGCCCGCGCCCGGGTCGCGCGGCACGGCTGGCGCCATGTCGCCTTGATGCAGGCGAGCGCCGCCGAGGCGCCGTTGCAGCGCGGCGCCGACGCCTTGCTGTTCCACTTCACCCATGACGTGATGCGCGACGCGGACGCGCTCGGCCACGTGATCGCCCATGCCCGTCCCGGCGCGCGGGTGGCTGCCTGCGGCCTCCAATGGGCGCCGCCCTGGATGGTGGCCAGCAATGCCTTCGTCCTGGCGGCGGCCCTGTATTCCACCTCGTCGCTGGAGGGGCTGGAGCGCCCGTGGGACCTGCTGGCGCAGCGCCTGCAGGACCTGCAGGTGACGACGGCCTGGACGGGCGGCATCTACATCGCCAGCGGGCGCGTGGCGCGCGCGCCGGCGCATTGACCGTGCGCCTGCTGCTGCGGCTGTTCGCCACGGTCCTGCTGCCGCTGCTGGCGGGCTGCGCGGGCCTCGGCTCGCCGCCGCCGCCGCCGCGCGTGGTGGTGGTCATCGTGGTCGACGGCCTGCCGCAGCGCCTGCTGCTTCAGATGCGCGGCCAGCTTGCGCCCGACGGTTTCGCCCGGTTCCTGGACCGCGGCGCCTGGTTCGCCGAAGCCCATTTCGCCCATGCCTCCACCGTCACCGCCAGCGGCCATGCGACGCTGTTCACCGGCGCCTGGCCGCGCCGCCACGGCATCATCGGCAACAGCTGGCGCGATCCGGCCAGCGGCACCGAGCTGGCCTCCGGCGGCGATGCGCAGGCGCGCTTCCTCGGCGCGCCGACCCGCGCCGGCGACAGCACCAGCCCGCGCAACCTGCTGGCCGAGACCCTGGGCGATGCGATGCGCCGGCAGGATCCACGCGCCCGGGTGGTGGCAGTGGCGGGCAAGGACCGCAGCGCGGTGTTGCCAGGGGGCCGCCGCGGCACCGCCTTCCTGTTCCACGACGACACCGGCGTCTTCGTGTCGAGCAGCTACTACATGGACGCCTATCCGGCCTGGCGCGATGCCTTCCACGCAGCGCGGCCGCCGTCGCCGGCCGCCGACCCGGCGACGCGCGACACCCTCGCGCTCGACTTCGCGACCGCCGCGCTGGCGGGCGAGCGGCTCGGGGCCGACGGCGTGCCCGACCTGCTGGCGGTCAGCTTGTCGGGGCTGGACCTGGTGCACCACCAGCACGGCCCCGGCTCGCCGGCTTCGCGCGCCCACTTGCTGCACGCCGACCGCGCGCTGCAGGACTTCCTGCGCGGTCTCGATGCGGCGCTCGGTGCCGACGGCTACCTGGCCGTGCTGACCTCGGACCATGGCTTCATGGAGACGCCGGGCCCCGGCGGCGGCCGCATCGCCACGCGGCAGCTGGTGGCACAGGTCAATGCCGACCTGCAGCGGCGCTTCGGCGTGGCGCGGCTGGTGGCCTACGCGTCCGCATCGGCACTGGTGCTGGACCGCGCGCTGCTGGCTGCGCACGGCCTCGATGCCGAGGCCGTTGCGCAGGCCGCGCGCGCCAGCCTCGTGGCCATGCCGGGCATTGCTGCCGCCTACACGCGCGGCGAGTTGCTGGCGCGCAGCCGCGCCGATGCGCCCTGGTTCGAGGCCGTCCATCGCAGCTGGCATCCGGTCCGTTCGGGGGACGTGCCCTATGTGCTGCAGCCGGGATGGATGCCCGGCCAGGCGACCGCCACGCACGGATCACCGCACCGCTACGACACCCACGTGCCGCTGATGTACTGGGGTCCGCGCTGGATCCGCGCCGGCCGCGTCGACACGCCGGCGGAAATGGTCGACCTGGCGCCGACGCTGGCGCGCATGGTGGGCGCGCCGACGCCCGCGCAGGCGGAAGGCCGCGTGCTGCGCACGCCTTGAGCCGGGCCGCGCGCTTCCTTCACAATCGGGCAACATGCGCGACACGCCCGGCTGACAACACCGCGGCAAGCTCGCCGCGCAGCGACCGAAAAAATAGAAGGAAAGCGCCTACAGGCTTATGCGACCGGAACCGTCCGGCGGCCGAGTCAGCGCAGGGCACGCTCAGCGCCTGCTGAACTTGCCCTGCCAAGGCGCGCAGCAGAAGGACCCCGATGCCCACACCGCCGCCACCGGCCGAACCTCCCGAGTATTTCGAACAGCCGCCCAGCCGACCGACCACGACGCCGGCGCCGCGCCGCAAGTTGAGCCGGCGTGCCTCCATCCTCGGCACCACCATCGCCCTGCTGCTCGCCGCCGGCCTGGCCTGGCTGGCCTGGGACCTGACGCGGCCCGCGCAGACCGGGCCGGGCGGCCCCGGCGGTCCCGGCATGGGTGGCCCCGGTGGACCCGGCGGTCGCGGCGGCGCCACCACCGTGGGCGTGGCCGTGGCCGAGACGGCCGACATCCCGGTGGACCTGCAATCGCTGGGCACCGTGGTGCCCCAGGATGCGGTGCGCGTGCGGCCGCAGGTGTCGGGCGTGCTGACGCAGGTGCTGTTCCGCGAAGGCCAGATGGTGAAGAAGGGGCAGCTGCTGGCCACCATCGACCCGCGGCCCTTCGAGCTGGAACTGCAGCAGGCCCAGGGCGCGCGCATGCGCGACGAGGCGCAGCTGGCGGCCGCCCGGGTCACCCTGGAGCGCTTCGAGACGCTGCTGCGGCAGGACTCGATCGCGCGGCAGGAGGTCGACACGCAGCGCGCCACCGTGCGCCAGCTCGAAGCCGCCGTGGTCAGCGACAAGGCGGCCGAGGGAACGGCCCGCCTCAACCTGGGCTACACGCGCATCGTCGCGCCCATCGACGGCCGCGCCGGCCTGCGCACGGTGGACGTGGGCAATACCGTGAGCAGCGGCGACACCAACGGCATCGTGCTGATCACCAAGCTGACGCCGATCGACGTCGAGTTCTCGGTGCCGCAGGACCATGCGTCCTGGCTGCAGCACAACGGCGGCGCCTTCATGGAAGTGAAGGCCTGGGACCGCACGCGCACCACGCTGCTGGACACCGGCGTGTTCGCATCGCTCGACAACCAGATCGACACCCAGACCGGCACGGTGCGCGCCAAGGCGCGCTTCAACAACACGCGGCTGCAGCTGTTCCCCGGCCAGTTCGTCAACGTGGAGCTGCAGGTGCGGGTGATCCGCGATGCCGTGGTGGTGCCGGTCTCGGCGGTGCGCCAGGGCGGGCAGGGCGACTTCGTGTTCGTGCTGCAGGAAGACCGCACGGTGAAGCTGCAGCCGGTGGTGCGCGGCCAGCCGCTGGGCGACCGGGTCCAGGTGGTCAGCGGCCTGAAGGCGGGCGAGCGCGTCATCACCGAGGGCGCGGACCGCCTGCGCGACGGCTCCCGCGTCACGCTGGCAGGTGACACGCCGCGCGGTCCCGGCG
>JAEZKX010000106.1 GCA_023436025.1 Pseudomonadota bacterium
CGCCGCCATCCCCCCTAGGAGTCCGTCTCGTGGGCTCGGAGATGTCTATCAGAGACAGGGCCCCGGCTACGTCATGCCGCCCCCGCCGCCGCCCGTCAGCGAAGCCGTTCCGCCGCCGCGGCCCGGATTTGTCTGGAGCCCGGGCATCTACGAGTGGCGCGGCAACCAGTATGTCTGGGTGCCGGGCCGATGGATCCCGCGCCGCGAAGGCTACGCGTGGCAGCCGCCGCGGTGGGAGCGCCGGGGCAACAACTGGGTCCTGGTGCAGGGCTACTGGGTCCGCACGTGAGGCGTGGATCCGGCGGGTGCGGGCGGGCTGCCTGGCGCAACGCGCGCATGCGCCCGGACCCGCGTCGCCCGAAGGGTGCGGCCAGGCAGCGCCGGAGCGTTGCGGCACGGCCTTCGACGGGCAGCACGCGAGTGCGAGGAACCCGTTCGCAGCTTCTCAGCCCGCGCCCGCCACCTGCTCGTGCGCCAACCGGGCCTCTTCGCGCAATTCGGTGGTGCTGCGCTGCTCCCGCAGCCGCCGGTCGACCAGCACGCGGAAGAACCAGGGCACGAAGAAGATCGCCATGAAGGTGGCGGCCAGCATGCCGCCCATCACGCCCGTTCCCACCGACACCCGGGCGCCGGCGCCGGCGCCCGAAGAGAACGCGAGCGGCAGCACACCCAGGATGAAGGCCAGCGAGGTCATCACGATGGGCCGAAAGCGCAGGCGCGCGGCCTCCAGCGCCGCCGCCGACGCGCTCATGCCCTCGGCCACCTTCAGCGACGCGTACTCCACGATCAGGATCGCGTTCTTGGCTGCCAGCCCCAGCAGCGTGACCAGCCCGATCTGGAAGTAGACGTCATTGGTCATGCCGCGCAGCCACACCGCGGCCAGCGCGCCGAAGGTGCCGAAGGGCAGCGCCAGCAGCACGGACAGTGGCAGCGACCATTTCTCGTACTGCGCCGACAGGATGAGGAACACCATCAGCGCCCCCAGCGCCAGCGCGATGCCCGAGGTCCCGCTGGAGCGCTTCTCCTGGAACGAGGCGCCGCCCCAGTCGTAGCTGAAGTCCGGCGGCAGCACCTCGCGGGCGATGCGTTCGACCTCGGCGATGGCCTGCCCCGAGCTCACGCCCGGTGCACCCTGGCCGAACAGCTTGACCGCCGGCAGGTTGTTGAAGCGGTCCAGTGTCTCCGGCCCGGCCGAGAAGCGCACCGTGGCCAGCGCCGACACCGGCACCATGTCGCCGCGGTCCGAGCGCACCCACATGCGGCCGATGTCGTCGGGCTGGCGCCGGTAGGACGGGTCGGCCGACATCAGCACCTGCCAGGTGCGGCCGAACTTGTTGAAGTCGTTGACGTAGTAGGAGCCCAGGGTGGCCGCCAGCGTGTCGAACACGCCGTCGACCGGCACGCCCAGCGCCTTGGCCCGGGCCCGGTCGACGTCGACGAACAGCTGCGGCGTGGCGGCGCGCCACAAGGTCTGCACGCCGGCCAGCTGCCTGGACTGCGCCACCGCCGCCTGGAACTTCTGCGTGACCTCGGCCAGCCTGGCCGGCCCGCCGTCGCCGCGGTTCTGGATGTAGAACTCGAAGCCGCCGGCATTGCCCAGCCCGAAGATGGGCGGCGGGTTGAAGGCCAGCACCAGGGCTTCCTTGATGCCCGCCGTCTTCATGAACAGCTCCCCCACCAGGGCCTGCACCGGCACCTTGCGCTCGTCCCAGTGCTTCTGGGTGACGAAGATGGTGGCTGCGTTGTTGCGGAAGCCCCCGCCCAAAAAGTCGAAGCCGGCGAACGACACCGCATCGAGGTTGTTCGGGTTGGACTTGATGACCTCCAGCACTTCGTTGACCACCGTGTCGGTGCGCTGCAGCGAGGCGCCGTCAGGCAGGATCACGGCGGCGATGTAGAAGCCCTGGTCCTCGTCCGGGACCAGCGAGCCGGGGGTGGCGCGCCACAGGCCGGCCGTCACCACCACCATGGCGACGAACAGGGCCAGCGCGATCCCGCCGCGGCGGATCATGAAGCCGACGCCACCGGTGTAGCGGCGGGTCACGTCGGCGAAGCCGCGGTTGAACAGCGCGAAGAAGCGGTTCTCGCCCTTGTGCTCGCGCTTGAGGATCAGCACGCACAGCGCCGGCGTCAGCGTCAGCGCCACCACGCCCGAGATGATCACGGCAATGGCGATGGTGATGGCGAACTGCCGGTAGAGCTCGCCGGTCAGCCCGCCCAGGAAGGCGATGGGCACGAACACCGCGCACAGCACCAGCACGATGGCGATCACCGGGCCGGTCACCTCGCGCATGGCCTGGATGGCCGCCTCGCGCGCCGGCAGGTGCTCCTCGTGCATGATGCGCTCGACGTTCTCCAGCACCACGATGGCGTCGTCGACCACGATGCCGATGGCCAGCACCATGCCGAACAGGGTCAGCGTGTTGATGGAATAGCCGAGCAGGAACAGGCCGGCGAAGGTACCGATCAGCGACACCGGCACGGCGGCGGTGGGGATCAGCGTGGCGCGCCAGTTCTGCAGGAACAGGAACACCACCAGGAACACCAGGACCATCGCCTCGGCCAGGGTGATGAGCACCTCGCGGATCGAGACCTCGACGAAGCGGGTGGTGTCGTAGGGGATGGAATACGCGAAGCCGGCCGGGAAACGCTGCTGCAGGCCCTGCATGGTGCGCTTGACTTCGGCCGCCACGTCCAGCGCATTGGCGCCGGGCTGCAGGAAGATGCCCACCAGCGTGGCCGGCCGGCCGTTGATGCGGCCAATGAAGTCGTAGTCCTTGCCGCCGAGCTCGACCCGGGCCACGTCGCGCAGCCGCACCGCGGAGCCGTCCGGGTTGGAGCGAATCAGGATTTCCTCGAACTGCGCGGGCTCGGAAAGCCGTCCCTGGGTAGTGATGGTGTAGACCAGCTCCTGCGGGCCGCCGGTGGGCGACTGGCCCACCTTGCCGGCGGCGAACTGGGCGTTCTGCTCGTTGATGGCGCGCGCCACGTCCTGCGTGGTCATGCGCAGCTGCGCCAGCTTGTCCGGCTTGAGCCAGACCCGCATGGCGTAGTCCTTGGCGCCGAAGATCTGGACGTTGGTCGTGCCCGGGACGCGCTTGAGCGCGTCCAGCACGTTGAGCGTCACGTAGTTGCTGGTGAAGATGTCGTCGTGGCGGCCGTCCGGCGAATAGAAGGCCAGCACCTGCAGGAAGGACGACGAGCCCTTCTCCACCGTCACGCCCTGGCGCCGCACCTCCTGCGGCAGCCGCGGCTCGGCCTGCTTGACCCGGTTGTTGACGTTGAGCGCGGCCTGGTTGACGTCGGTGCCGATCTCGAAGGTAACCTGGATCTGCACCACGCCGTTGCCGGCCGAAGTGGAGCTCATGTAGAGCATCCGCTCGACGCCGTTGATGGCGTTCTCGATGGGCGCGGCCACCGTCTGCTCCAGCACCTGCGCGCTGGCGCCGGGGTACACCGCCTGCACCGTGACGACCGGCGGCGCGATCTCGGGATACTGGGCGATGGGCAGGCCGCGCATGGCGGCGAGGCCGGCGATGATGATGAAGATCGACAGCACCGCCGCGAAGATCGGGCGGTCGATGAAGAAGCGGGAGAACATGCGTCCTCCCCCTTATTTCGTGGCCGAGGCCGAGGCCGCGGCCGCCGCGCCGGCCGCCCCCTGCCCCCGCGCGCCGGGGCCGGAGCGCCGCAGGCCG
>JAEZKX010000286.1 GCA_023436025.1 Pseudomonadota bacterium
ACTGGCACCTGGTGCCGCGCTTTCGCGCGCTCTATCCCACGGTGCAGCTGCAGCCCGAAGTGCTGTACGTCGACGATGGCGACGTCATCACCTCGGCCGGCACGGCGGCCGGGCTGGACTGCTGCCGGCACGTGCTGCGCCGCCGCCATGGCGCGGAGGCCGCCAACCAGGCCGCGCGCCGCATGGTGGTGGCGCCGCACCGCCAGGGCGGCCAGGCGCAGTACATCGCGCAGCCGGTGGCGCCGCAGGCCGAGCGCGACCGGCTCGGTCCGGTGCTGGAATGGATGGCGGAACACCTGGCCCAGCCGCACGCGCTGGACGACCTGGCGCGCCGCGCCTTCATGAGCAGGCGCACCTTCACCCGCCACTTCCGCGATGCCACCGGCACCACCGTCGTCGGCTGGCTGCAGGCGCAGCGCATCGCCCTGGCGCAGCGCCTGCTGGAAGGCACGGAGCTACCGGTGGAGCAGATCGCGGTGCAGGCCGGCTTCGGCTCCAGCGCCTCTTTGCGCCAGCATTTCACGCGCACCCTGCGGACCTCGCCGCAGGCCTACCGGCGCCAGTTCGCCCACACGCAGGTCGGCGCGTAGGCGCTGGCGCGGCGGCCCTCAGCGCGCGCCGATCCCGTCGAGGAACAAGCCCACCAGGTGCGATGCCCGGGGCGCTTCGGCGCCGGGCGCGGCTTGCTCGATGGACAGGGATGCGGCGGCGGCCACGCAGACCAGGTCGCCGAAGCGAACGTCCGGCCGCACCGCGCCGGCCTCCTGCGCCTGCCGCAGCAGACGCTGTCCTTCCTCGGTGGTCGCCTGGCAGCCAGGCGAGCCGGTCTGCAGCACGGTGCCCAGCGAACTGGCCAGGCCGCGGTAGACGGTGCTGTGCACCACCAGCTCCTCCAGCCAGGTGCGCAGGGCGTCCAGCGGTCCCAGGGCCTCGTCGCGCGCGCGGCTCGCCGCGGCCAGCGTGAGGAAGCGCTCGCTGAAGGCGGCCGCCAGCAAGGCCTCGCGGGTCGGAAAACGCCGGTACAGCGTGCCGATGCCGACCTTGGCCCGGCGCGCCACCTCGTCGAGGGAAGCGCCGGCGCCGCGTTCCTTGAATACTTCTTCGGCTGCGGCCAGGATCATGTCGCGGTTGCGCTGCGCGTCGGCGCGCAGGGGAAGTTCGTCGGTCACCAGGGTGAATTCCTGCTGAGGTTGCGAAGTGGAGGATCTCTCCGTAGTATCTGCGGAGGAGTCCTCCACTTACGGGGAAAGCAAGATGGCGAAGCGTTTCGAAGGCCGGGTCGTGGCCATCACGGGTGGCAGCGACGGCATCGGCCTGGCGACGGCCCGGCAGTTCGCACGCGAAGGCGCGCGGGTCTACCTGATGGGCCGGCGGGCCGACCGGCTGGACCAGGCGGTGCGCGAGATCGGCCCGGCAGCCGTCGGCATGCAGGGCGATGTCGCCAAGCTGGCCGACCTCGAACGCTTGTACGGCCGCATCCGCGCCGACCATGGCCGGCTCGACGTGGTGTTCGCCAATGCCGGCATCTCGGAGTCGGCGGTGCTGGACGCTGTGGATGAAGCCCACTTCGACCGCCTGTTCGCAACCAACGTCAAGGGCCTGTTCTTCACGGTGCAAAAGGCGCTGCCGCTGATGGCGCGCGGCGGCGCGGTGGTGCTCACCGGCTCGGCCGCCGGCAGCAAGGGGCTGCCGGCGCTGTCGGTCTACAGCGCCACCAAGGGCGCCATCCGTTCGCTGGCGCGCACCTGGACCACCGACCTGAAGGACCGCGGCATCCGCGTCAACGTGGTGTCGCCAGGCATGGCGCTCACGCCGGCCTTGCAGGCCTACCTGCAGGCCAACCCGGGGTCGGAGGACGCCCTCAAGCAGATGATTCCCTTCGGCCGCATCGGCGAGCCCGATGAGGTCGCGGCGGCAGTGCTGTTCCTCGCCTCGCCGGCGAGCAGCTTCGTGGCGGGAACGGAGCTGTTCGTCGACGGCGGGGTGATGGCGGTCTGAACGGCCGCGGGTCGCGGCCCCGCCGCAGGCCTGCTCAGTGCCTTTCGAGCAGGCTGCCGAACCCGGCGACGCGGTCGGGGATGCCGACCGCGCGCAGCGCATGCCAGTACGTGGCCGTGTTGATGGCGATCACGGGCTTGCCGAGGAACAGTTCCGCCGCGGCAGCCAGGCGCACCATCGAGAGGTTGGTGCCCACCTGCACGATCGCATCCACGTCGTCGCCGTCGAGGCGGCGGATGGCGTCGCGGCAGATGGCGTCGGTGGTGGTGGCGATCTGCACCGGGCTGGGGCGCTCCAGCGCGATGTCGCGCACCACGGTGAAGCCGCAGTCCTCGAAGAAGCGCCGCACCTGTGCGTTGGCGACTTCGAAGTAGGGGGAGAGAAAGGCGATGCGCTTGGCGCCCAGCGTGTTCAGCGCGGCTTCGGTGGCAAAGGAGCCGCAGGACACGCCGACGCCCGCGCGCTCCGACATCAGGCGCAGGTAGTCCTCGGCGCCGCGCCGGCCATTCCAGAAGGTGGTGGCCGACATGCCCATCACCATGTACTGCATCTCGCAGGAGCGCAACAGGTCGATGGCGCGCAGTGTGTTGTCCTGGATGATGGCCACCAGCCGCAGGAAGTCCTCGTTCGAACGCACCGGCATTTCCGGCACCTCGATGCGGCTGTAGTGGTTGGTCACGCCCACCGGGCGCATGTCGTCCAGGTCGGGCTGGACGATGGTGTTGGTGGAGGGGCCGACGACCCCGAACTTCATGCGGTAGCCAAGGTGGTCCATGCGGTCCTTCTGCGTGCTTACTGGATGCTGGTCTTCTTCTCGCGCTGGCGGCGCAGCCAGGCGATGGAGCGGCCGCCCAGCGGGCGCTGCAGCAGCTCCTGCGCCAGGTCGATCGCTTCCAGCAGGCCGTCCAGGGAGATGCCGGTGGCGAAGCCGCTGCGCTCGGCCAGCAGCACCAGGTCTTCGGTGGCCAGGTTCCCTGCCGCGCCGGGCGCGAACGGGCAGCCGCCGATGCCGCCCACGCTGGCGTCGAAGCGGCGGATGCCGGCCTCCAGCGCCGCCCAGGCGTTGGCGGCGCCCATGCCGCGCGTGTCGTGGAAGTGCACGGCCAGGCGTTCGGCGGGCACGGCCTGCACCAGCGCCTGCATGCGCTCCTTCACCATGCCCGGCGAGGCGGCGCCGATGGTGTCGGCGATGACGATCTCGCCGGCGCCGGCATCGGCCATGCGGCGGGCCAGCGCCACCACGCGCTCCAGCGGCGTCTCGCCCTCGAACGGGCAGTCGAAGGCCACCGCCACGTAGGCGCGCGTGCGCAGGCCGAGGTCCAGCGCGCGGCGCACCGTCTGCTCGCTCACGTCGGCGGCCTCGTCCAGGCCCATGTTGATGTTCTTGCGGTTCATGGTCTCGGTGGCCGAGAGCACCACCGCGACCTCACGGGCGCCGGCCGCATGCGCGCGCTTCAGCCCCTTGAGGTTGGGCACCAGCACGGAGGTGCGCAGCGCCGGCAGGCGCTGCTGCACCTGCGGCAGCAGTTCGCCGGCATCGGCCATCTGCGGCACCGCCTTGGGCGAGACGAAGCTGGTCACTTCCACGCTGGCGACGCCGGCGGCGGCCAGGCGTTCCACCAGGGCCAGCTTGCCGGCCGTGTCCACCGCGATGGCCTGGTTCTGCAGGCCGTCGCGCGGCGCGACGTCGGTGATGTGCAGCCGTTCCATCAGGCGATGGCCCCGGTGCTGCGCAGCTCGGCCAGCTGGCGTTCGTCGTAGCCCACCACCTCGCGCAGCACGCGGTCGGTGTCGCGGCCCAGCGTCGGCGGCGGCGTCCACTCGGTTTCGGTGGCGTTGGACAGCTTCACCGGATTGCCCGGCATGCCGATGGTCTCGCCGGTGTGCAGGGTCACGTTGCGCACCATGTCGCGCGCGCGCACCTGGGCGTCGCCCAGCGCCTGCTGCACGTTGTTGACCGGGCCGCAGGGAATGCGCGCCTCGCGCAGCAGCTGCTGCCATTCGGCCGTGGTGCGCGTGCGGAACTTCTCGCTGACCAGCGCGTCGATGCGGTCCTTGATCGCGAAGCGCACCGGCTGCTTGCGCAGCTCCGGGTCCTGCAGCTCGGGGATGCCGCTGAACTCGGCGAAGCGCTCGAAGAACGGATCGCCGATGCACGCCACGATGATGTGGCCGTCGGCCGTGGGATAGCAGTTGTAGGGGACGTGCACGAAGTGGCCGTTGCCGATGCCCGTGGGCACGTGGCCGGACATGAGGTGCATGGTGGCCATGTAGTTCAGCATGGAGATCTGCGCGTCCAGCATGGAGATGTCCACGTGCTGGCCGCGGCCGGTGCGCTCGCGCTCGGCCAGCGCCGCCAGCACGCCGATGGCGCCGAAGATGCCGCCGCCGAGGTCGCCGATGGGGATGCCGCTGCGGATGGGGCCGGTCTCCGGCGTGCCGGTGATGGACATGCCGCCGCCCATGGCCTGCACCACCTGGTCGAAGGCGGGACGCTGGGTGTCGGGGCCGGTCTCGCCGAAGCCGGTGACGCTGCAGGTGATGATGCGCGGGTTGATCTCGGCCAGCTTCGCGTGGTCGATGCCCAGGCGGCGCGGCACGCCGACGCTGAAGTTGTCGAAGACCACGTCGGCATGGCGCACCAGGTCGAAGAAGACGGCGCGGCCGGCCTCGCTCTTGAGGTCGATGCACACGCTCTGCTTGTTGCGGTTGAGCGTGAGGAAGTACGCGCCCAGGCCGTCGCGCGAGTAGTCGGGGTCCTTCTCCAGCAGCCGGCGGGTGCCTTCGCCGGTGCCGGGCGGCTCCACCTTGATGGTGCGCGCGCCCAGGTCGGCCAGCAGCATGGTGCCGTAGGGCCCGGAGAGCATGTGGGTCAGGTCGAGGACGGTGATGTGTTCGAGTGCCATGGCAGGAAGGGCGTCGCGGTTCAGGAGAGGTCGGTCTGCAGCTGCGCCAGCGTGCGGACGTCGGCGTACTTGGCGGCCAGGTCGAAGAGGTTGGACTCGTGGGGGCCGGGATGGCGGTCGCCGCAGGCATCGCCCACCACGACCGGGATGAATCCGTTCTGCACCGCGTCGACGGCGCTGGCGCGCACGCAGCCGCTGGTGCTCATGCCGGCCAGCAGCACGCAGTCGACGCCCTGGGCGCGCAGCAGGCTGGCCAGCGAAGTGCCGAAAAAGGCGCTGGCGTACTGCTTGGTGACCACCGGCTCGTCCGCGCGCGGCGCCAGCGCCGGCACGAAGTCGCCCAGCGGATTGCCGCTGCAGAAGGCGCGCAGCGCCGGGATCTTGCGGAAGAACACGCCGCCGTCGAGGCCGTCGGCGCGGAACTCCACGCGCGTGTGGCACACCAGCATCCGGCGCGCCCGGGCCCAGGCCAGCAGCTGCTGCGCCTGTTGCGCCACCTCGGGCGTGCCGGCGTACAGCGGCGACTCCGGCACGAAGTAGGCCTGCGCGAAGTCGATCATCACCAGGGCCTGGCGGGTGCCGTAGCCGAGGCCGGCGCCGAATGCGCCGCCGGCGTAGCTGGCTTCGCGCGAGGCGGTGTCAGGCGTTCTGTCCATGGTGTCCTTGTCCCAGCAGGGTCTGTTTCGCGGAATGGATGTGGCTGCTCATGACGCTCTTGGCCCAGGCGCTGTCGTGGGCGGCAAGCGCGTCGATCAGCTCGCGGTGGTGGCCGAAGCTGCGCGCCAGCTGCCGCGGCGTGTAGCGGCGGAAGGTCTGCTGGACGATGGGCACCTCGATGGCGCTGGCCAGCATGGCCACCAGGCGCTCGTTGCGGCTGGCGTTGGCCAGCACGCGGTGGAATTCGCGGTTCAGCCGGCCGATGCGCGCGGTGTTGTCGGCTCCGGTGTCGGCGCCCTGTGCCTCGATCTCGTCCTGCAAGGCGGTCAGCTCGGCGATCTCTTCGGCGGTGATGCGGGTGGCGGCATAGCCGGCGATCTCGCTTTCGATGAAGACGCGCAGCTCGAAGATCTGCTGCATCTCGTCGGGCGACCATTCCCGCACCACGGTGCCGCTGTTGGGCTTGAAGCGGGCGAAGCCGTCGGCCACCAGCTGGCGCATGGCCTCGCGCACCGGGGTGCGCGAGCTGTTGAACTCGGCGGCGACCTGCTGTTCCGTGATGCGCGCGCCGGGCGCATAGCGACCGTCGATGATCTGTTCCTTGATCGCGCCGTAGATGCGCGCAGCGACGGTTTCCATGGCGCGGCGGTCAGTGCTTCTCGAGCAGCGTGCCGAAGCCCGTGACGCGGTCGGTGATGCCAGACTCGCGCAGCGCATGCCAGTAGATGGCGGTGTTGATCGCGATCACCGGCCGCTTCAGCCACACCTCGGCGCTGGCGGCCAGCCGGGCCATGGCCAGGTTGGTGCCCACCTGGATGATGCCGTCGATGTCGTCGCCGTCGACTTCCATCAGCGCATCGCGCAACTGGGTCTCGCTCACGTGGGCGATCTTCACCGGGCTCTCGCACTTGAGTCCCTTGATGCGCTTCACCTCGAAGCCCGACTCCTCGAAGAAGCGGACCACGTTACGGTCGCCCACCGGCTGGTAGGGCGTGATGACGCCCAGGCGCTTGATGCCCAGCGCACCGAAGGCCGCGGCGCAGGCCTCGGAACCCATGGACACGGGCAGGCCGGTGCGCTCCGCCAGCTGCTTCTTCAGCTCGCGGCTGGCCTTGAGGCCGTCCCAGAAGGTTTCGGCGGAGATGCCCAGCACCAGGCGGTCCGGTTCGCACGACATCACGGAGTCCACCGCCTCGTCCTGCGCGGCCGCGATCAGCGTGATGAGGCGCTGGAAGTCCGCATCGTCGTTGAGGGGGATGTTCGGGATGCGGATGCGGCTGATGTGGTTGGTCACGCCCGCGGGGCGCATGGCGTCGAACTCCGGCTGAACGCTGGTGTTGGTCGACGGGATGAGGACGGCGAACTTCTGTCGCCAGCCGAGCGAATCACCCAAGGTGAGGCCTCCGCGAGGTGTTGTTGACGTCGGCGGATTGTACACAATGACCCTGAATTTCCAAGCCTCCTTAGAGGAGGCGCAGTCGTGGCTTGAATTTTTTTTGGAGTCATTGTCGACAATCAAGAAATTGGCTGCTACGCTGGCGTCTTCGGAACGACTGCAGAAGAGAGACGATGACCCAGGCCACCGACCCCCGCTACATCGCGCCCACCGCGGGCTTCTTCACCACCCTGGCCGAGATTCCGCTGGAACGTCTCGGCGCGGTCGAGGGCGTCAAGCCCAAGGGCCGTGTCGAGGTGCGGCGAGCCATGGTGGGCGAAGACATCCTCATGCTCCACGTGGTGCGCGAGAAAGGCCTGATCGACCCGCTGCACAAGCACGACGACCACGAGACCGTGGCCTACCTGATCCGCGGCAAGCTGCGCCTGGTGATCGGCGGCGAGGAATTCATTGCCGGCCCCGGCACCTCGTGGCGCCATCCGCGCGGCGTCGAGCATTTCAGCGAAGCGCTGGAGGAGTGCGAGCAGCTCGAGATCAAGTCGCCCGTGCGCAAGACCTGGGTCACCGAGGCCTGAGGACCGCGACCATGGCAGCCACCCCGTCGACCTGGACCGCCGAAGGTGAATACACGCTGACGCAGGAGAACCTGCGCCTGCTGCTGGACAACCGCATTCCCGTGATCCGCATCCCCGGCTTCGCCACGCCGGCGGAATGCGCGAGCTTCACCGAGGCCGCGCGCTCGGGGAACATCAAGTACTACAGCGTCGCCAAGCGCATCGGCTACATCGGCATGGCGCAGTACGAATACCGTTGGGACCGGCCGAAGGAAGACTTCTTTGCCGCGGTGCCGGCGGCCAACCGCGACCTGCAGGAAGTGCTCTCGCGCAGTTCCTTCGATCCGCTGCAGCGCCTCATCGACCGCCTGCAGGACGTGTGGCCGCACCCGGTGGGCGTGGCGCGCGAGGAGCTCGGCGCCTACTATGCCGGCATCATCCGCTTCGCCGGCGAAGGCGTCGACCTGCACGTGGACTGGGCTCCGGTCAACTCGCCGCAATACGCGATCGGCAGCATCGACGGCCAGCTCGGATGGAACTTCTTCGCCGAGGAGCTCGAGTCCGGCGGCGAGACCACGGTGCACAACGCGCCCTGGGATCCGAAGCCGGCACCCGGCGAGATCCCCAAGAGCTACGGGCTCGGCCCCGAGCTGGTGGAAGGCTCGCCCAAGGCGGTCTACAAGGCCTCGGCCGGCGATGTCGTGCTGTTCAACACGCGCAACCCGCACGAGATCGCCGGCGGGGTGCCGAAGCCGGGTGGCAGCCGCATCTCGATCGGCTCGTTCGTCGGGCGCATGCCCGAGGGCAACCTCGTCCTGTGGTCGTGAAGGTGCGCGCATGATCGTGGAGATGCGCACCTACGTGCTGCACGCCGGCCAGCAGGGTGCCTTCCTCGCGCTGATGGAGGCCGAGGGCATCGCCATCGAACGCCGCATCCTCGGACGCATGCTGGGCTTCTACACCAGCGACATCGGCACCCTCAACCAGGTCGTGCACATGTGGGGCTACGACAGCCACGCGGAGCGCGACCGCCGGCGCGCGCTGCTTGCCGCCGAACCCGCGTGGCGCGCCTTCGTGCCCAAGGTGCTGCCGATGATCCGCGACATGGAGAACCGCATCCTCGTGCCCGCGTCGTTCGCGGCGGTGGAAACGCTCGACTGGGCGGGTCCGCAACTTGCATGAATGCGGCACCAAGCAACGATCCCTTTGTCTCCATGGCTTCCTCTCCATCCACCGTCAAGGTGCCCACCATGTCCTCCTTGCATCCTCCTTCCGCCGCGGACCCGGCTGCCGCTGGCAGTGATGCGCTCGGCGCCGTCCTGGCACGGGCGGCGCAGGTATCGCGCTGGCTCGCCTGGATCGGCGGCGCGCTGCTGCTGCTGTGCGCGGTCCTCGTGTCGCTCGACGTCGTGTTCCGCGCGACGCTGAAGGTGACGTACTTCGAGAGCTTCGAGCTCTCTGGCTACGCCTTCGCCATCGCCACCGCCATGGGCCTGTCGTACGCCCTCGCGAGCCGCGCGCACATCCGCATCGAAGCCGCCTACATGCTTCTGCCGGTGCGCTGGCGCGGCTGGCTGGACATGGCGGCCTACGCGGTCCTCGCGCTCTGTGCCGGCGTGCTGCTGTACTGGTGCGGCATGACGGTGTGGGACAACTACCAGAGCGGTGCCCGCAGCAATTCCTCGCTGGCGCTGCCGCTGGCCCTGCCGCAGGCCTTCTGGCTGCTGGGCCTGGCGTGGTTCGCGCTCCTGTCGGCCCTGTATGCCCTGTACGGCCTGGTGATGTGCGTGCGTGGCCAGTCCGCCCTGGCGCACCGCAAGCTGGGCGTGAGTTCGCTCGAGGAAGAGATCGTGGCCAGCGGCGCGCGCAAGGAGGTGCAGCCATGATGATGGGAACCACCGTCATCCTGCTGCTGCTGCTCGCCGGCAGCGGCGTCTTCGTGGCCGCCGTGCTCGGCGTGCTGGGCGGAACGCTCGCCAGCGTCTTCTCCACCTTCCCGCTGATCCGCGGGCTGGGCGAGGTGGCCTGGGGCTCCAGCCACGATTTCGTGCTGGTCGCCGTGCCCATGTTCATCCTCATGGGCGAGCTGCTGCTGCGCTCGGGCGTCACCGATTCGATGTTCAGTGCGCTCGACCGCTGGGTCGGCCACGTCCCGGGCGGCCTGATGCACACCAACATCGCGTCGTCCGCGGTGTTCGCGGCCACCTCGGGTTCGAGCATCGCCACGGCTGCCACCATCGGCACCGTGTCGATCCCGAACATGGAGAAGTACGGCTACCGGCCCTCGATCTTCCTGGGCACCATCGCCGCCGGCGGCACGCTGGGCATCCTGATCCCGCCCAGCATCAACATGGTGCTGTACGGCGCGATGTCGGAGACGGCGGTGTCCGACCTGTACCTGGCGGCGCTGATCCCCGGCATCGTGCTGGCCCTGCTGTTCTCGGTGTACGTCTACATCGCCTGCAAGATCAACAAGTCGCTGGCGCCTTCGGGCGACCGTGCCCCGGCTTCGTGGAGCGAGCGCATCGGCTCGCTGGTGCACCTGGGCCCGCCGCTGTTCCTGTTCCTGCTGGTGGTCGGCTCCATCTATGCCGGCCTGGCGACGGCGACGGAAGCCTCCGCGCTCGGCGTGGTCGGCGCGCTGGTGCTGGTGATGCTGCGTGGCCGCCTGAGCGTCGACATGCTGCTGCGCTCGTTCGAGGGCACGGTGCGCACCACCGCCATGGTGATGGCGATCGTTGTCGCCGCCTACTTCCTCAACTTCGTGCTGTCCACGCTGGGCCTGACCGACCGCGCGGTGAGCTGGGTGGGCGAGCTGGACTGGCCGCCGCTGGCCGTGCTGCTGGCCATCATCGTGCTTTACGTGATCCTGGGCTGCTTTGTCGAGTCGCTCACGCTGATGGTCGCCACCACGCCCATCGTGGTGCCCATCATCGTGAACCTCGGCTACAGCCCGATCTGGTTCGGGGTCGTCTTCGTGATCCTGATCGAGACCGCGCTCATCACGCCGCCGATCGGCATGAACCTGTTCGTGGTGCAGTCGGTGCGCAAGGGCGGCCCGTTCCGCGACGTCGTGGTCGGCTCGCTGCCCTTCGTCGGCATCATGTTCCTCCTGATCGTCGCGCTGATCGCCTTCCCCTCGCTGGCGCTGTGGCTGCCGGAACTCTTTGCCTCGACCCGCGCATGACGACCATGCGCTCTTTCCCACAACTCACGGAGATGACAATGAAGCGAGCAAACATGGCGGCCTGCGCCGCGCTGGTGGGCCTGGCCCTGGCAGGGGCCGCGCAGGCCCAGTCCAAGCAGACCCTGCAGGTGGTCGGCAACCTGGGCATCACCACCCAGTCCAAGGAACTCGAGGCACCGTTCTGGGCCAAGCAGATCCCCGAGGCGACCGGCGGGCGCATCACCGCCAACTTCAAGCCCTGGAACGAGATGGGCCTGAAGGGGCCCGAAGTGTTCAAGATGCTGGGCCAGGGCGTGTTCGACGTCGGCACCAGCCAGCTGGGCTTCGTGGCCGGCGACAACGCCATCAACGACGCGACCGACCTGGCCGGCGTGTCGCCGGACATCGACACCTTCCACAAGGTGACGAACGCCTTCCGCCCGGTGCTGGAGAAGCACTACGAGCAGCAGAAGGTGAAGGTGCTGGGCCTGTTCTCCTACCAGGCGCAGGTGCTGTTCTGCCGCAACGAGATCAAGAGCCTGGCCGACCTGAAGGGCCGCAAGGTGCGCACCTCGGGCGCCTCGCAGGCCGACTTCATCGCCTACTTCGGCGGCTCGGGCGTCAACATGGCCTTCGGCGAAGTGCAGCAGTCGCTGCAGAACGGCGTGATCGACTGCGCCATCACCGGCACGCTGGGCGGCTACAAGGCCAAGTGGCATGACGGCGCCAAGTACCTGTTCGCGCTGCCGATCAACTGGGGCGCGGGCCTGTCGGGCATGAACATGGCCACCTGGCGCAAGCTGGACGCCGGCACGCAGAAGACGCTGACCGAGCAGTACGCCAAGCTGGAAAAGGCGATCTACGAGCAGAACGTGCGCGAGAACGACCTGGGCCTGGCCTGCAACACCGGCGGCGCCTGCTCCGAAGGCCCGGCCGCCAAGATGACGCTGGTGCAGCCTTCCGCCGCCGACGTCGAACTGCGCAAGAAGGCGCTGGTCGAACAGGTGCTGCCCCGCTGGGCCGCCCGCTGCGGCGCCGCCTGCGTCAAGACCTGGAACGACACGGTCGGCAAGGCCGTCGGCATGACTGCCGCTACGAAGTGACCGGTCCGGGCAGCACGGGCGCCGCCGGCGGCGTTTCCGTGCTGCTGATGGTGGTGATGCTGGCGTGGGGCGGCAACATCCCCGCGGTGAAGGCCCTCACGGGCGTCATGGATGTCGCCTGGGTCGGCCTGGTCCGCCTGGGCCTCGCCACCCTGGCCTTGACCGTCTTCCTTCTGGTGCGCGATCGCCGCCTGCCCAGCCTGCGTTCGCGCGACTGGGCGGTGCTGGCGGTCATCGCCTTTCTCACGATCTATCTCAACCAGCTGCTGTTCGTCGTGGGCATGCGGCTGTCGGCCGCCGCCACGGCATCGCTGGTGATGGCCCTCAACCCCCTCCTGGCCGTGCTGGCCGCCGCGCTCGTGCTGCGCGAGCGCATCGGCGGCCGCCGGGCCGCCGGTGTGGTCCTGGGCTTCACCGGCGTCGCGGTGGTGGTGCTGATGGCGCCCGGCGCCCGCGTGGGCCCGCCCGGCCTGGGCGAACTGTCTCTGTTGGCGGGCCTGGTCGTCTTCATCTCCGGCGGGCTGCTGATCCAGCGGCAGGTGCGCAACCTCGACGTGCTGGCGCTGGGCTGGGCGATCTACCTGCTGGGCACGGCGATGCTGGCGGTGCACGCGCTGGTGGTTGGTGGCTGGGAACGCACCGCGGCCGCCTTCGGCACCGGCTGGGTCTGGTGGGTGGCGCTCTATTCGGGCGTGCTGGGCACGGCCCTGTCCAACATCGGCTGGTACCACGCCATCGGCCGCGTGGGCCAGGCGCGGGCCGCCCCTTACCTGTACTGGATCGCCGTGTTCGGCGTGCTGTCGTCGGCGATCGCTCTCGGGGAGCCCCTGAGCTGGTGGCATGCCATCGGCCTGGCGCTGCTGGTGGCCGGCGTGCGCCTGGGGGCGTCGCTGGGGCGGGCGGACTGAGCCGCCCGCCGCGGGGCTTCAGGCGCGCAACAGACCGGCCACCGGCGACACGTCCTGCTGGCTCGCCAGGGCCTTCAACCAGTCCAGCGCCTGCTCCATCCGGTCTTCGCTGCCGCTGCGCGTGAGGCGCCAGCACAGGCGGAACTTGTCTTCGCGCTCCTGCGGCGTCAGCGGCGCCAGCGGATGCCCCCAGGCATGGGGGATCTCGCGCACGATGCGTTGGCCGTCCGCCAGCTCCAGCGTGAGCGACTGCGGGAAGAAGGCATTGGGATTGGGGTGCGGCTTCTCCGCCGTCACCACGCGCCGGCCCAGCGTTTCGACGTCGGCGCCGTGCAGGCGGTCCGGCGTGAAGGTGGTCGGGTCGACGGCGCCATACAGTACTTCGGCCGCTGCCACGTAGGGGATGCACAGGCGCGCGTAATTGGGCGCCGGCCGGTGCACCATGGGCCGCCCCACCAGGCGGAAGCCCAGCGGCGGCAGGTCGACGTGGATGGCGCGGATGCGCGCCAGCGCGTTGGCCGGGGTGAGGTCCAGTTCCTGGCGCAGCTGGCGCATCGTGTGGATGACGCCATGCGTCACCCGCCCGCTCGGGAACGGCTTGTGCGACAGCTGCGTCACCTTCCAGGGCTGGCCCATCTGTGCCAGTGCCTCAGGCAGAGCACCGCCGTCCTCGAAGTTGCGGTAGAAGCCGAAGCGGCCGGCCATGATCTCCACCGGCGCGGTGATGCCCACCTTCGCCATGTCGTGGGCCTGCACCGCATTGCGGGCGGCAAAGCCCATTTGCATGGCCAGCATCATCGAGCCTTCCTCGTGCGCCTGCATCGGCCCGCAGGCCTGCGAGTAGGCGATGCCGAAGGCGTAGCGCAGCTGCTCGCGCGGCAGCGGGTCCAGGCAGGCCAGCGCCGCCAGCGCCGAGAACACGCCGGTGGTCGCGGGGCGGAAGAAGAACATCGCGCTGCGCGTGGCCGCGGCCAGCGTGCACGACACCTCCAGGGCCACCACGAAGGCGCGCAGCAGCTCGCGACCGCTGGGCGCGCGGCCCTGTTCCGAAAGCTCCTCCACCTTGGCCATCAGGGCCGCGAAGATGGGCGCGGCCGGCAGGATCACGCCGGGCTCGTAGACGCAGTCGTACTCCAGCGCATGGCACTGGTAGCCGTTGGCCAGCGCCGCCACCGCGGCTGGTGCGCGCACGCCAGTGTTCCAGATCGTGGCGGTCGCCGGCCCGCCGCTGCCCCAGCGTGCGGCGGCCGTGGTGAGTTCTTGCAGCCTGGGCGCCAGTTGGCCGGCGCAAGCCACGCCCACGGTGTCGAGGAAGAAGACCGTGGCGGCCTCGACGGCGTCGGGCGGGAGGTCCTCGAAGCGGGTTTGCAGGATGAGGTCGAGCAGGCGCTCGACGGGGTCGTTGTATTCCGTGGTCATGGCCGGTGCGAAGGGAAGGCGGCCGCGCGCTTCTGCAGGAAGGCATCGCGGCCCTCCAGGAAGTCGGGCGAGGAGAACAGGTCGAGGAAGGTGCGCTCCGCCTGCGCGGTGGCTTGCCCATCGCGCGCGCAGACGGCGCGCAGGCCGTGCTTGATGGCGCGGTTGGCGGTGGCGGAATTGGCGGCGATGGACTGCAGCAGCGCGTCGGCCGCGGCACCGAACTCGGCGGCCGGCAGCACCTGGTTGGCAAGGCCGGACTGCTGCGCGCGCGCCGCGCTCCACAGCTGGCCACCGTACAGCAGCTCGCTGGCGGCGGCCAGGCCGCAGGCCTCGACCAGGCGCGCGAGGTCCTCGGGGTGGTAGGACAGGCCCAGCTTCGCCGGCGTCACCGCGAAGCGCGCCTGCTCGCTGGCCAGGCGGATGTCGCAAGCCAGCACGAGCGCGACGCCACCGCCGACGCAGGGGCCATCGATCAGGGCCACCACCGGCAGCGGGCAGGCGTGCACGGCGTTGATGCCGTCCTGGATCTCGCGCGTGGCGCGATGCGCTTCGGCGGGGTCGCCATAGGTCGCCTCGAACTCGCTGATGTCGGCGCCGGCGGCGAACATGCCGGGCTGCGCGCCCTGCAGCGCCAGCACCCGCACCGCGGGGTCGGCCAGCGCCCGGGCGACCAGTTCGGGCAGGGCGCGCCACATGGCGCGGGTGAAGGCGTTGCGACGCCGCGGATGGTCGATCAGGAGGCGGGCGACGGGCCCGTCGTGGTGCAGCCGGAGGTGTTCCATGGGTGCGGACGATGATAATATGTCCGTACAACTTGGGCAATGGCAAGAGGTTGGACGAATGAACTTCCAGAAGGGCGAGAAGCCTTACCAGTGGCCGGGCGGCGCACGGCTGGCGCTGTCGGTGGTGGTCAACGTGGAGGAGGGCGCCGAGGGCAACATCCTCGATGGCGACAAGTATCCCGAGGCGGTCGACGAGATGGGCATCGCGCTCAAGCGCAGCATCCGCAACTACAGCAACGAGTCGAACTACCGCTACGGCCTCACCCGTGGCGCGCCGCGCGTCATGCGCCTGCTGGAGCAGTACGGCATCCGTTCCACCTTTACCGCCTGCGCGCTGGCGCTGGAGCGCGCGCCGGAGCTGACCGCCGAGATCCTGCGCCAGGGCCACGAGGTCACCTCGCACGGCTACCGCTGGGCGCACCAGTTCATGATGGACGAGGCGCAGGAGCGCGAGTACATCCGCAAGGCGGTGGAATCCATCGAGCGCACCACCGGCCGCAAGCCGCGCGGCTGGCTCTCGCGCTACCTGGTCACCGCCAACACACGGCGCCTGCTGTGCGAGGCGGGCTTCCAGTACCACATGGACGACTTGAGCGACGACGAGCCGCGCTGGGACGCGGTCGACGGCAAGCCCATCGTGGTGCTGCCCTACCAGGTCGACAACAACGACATGAAGATGTGGACCACGCCGGCGCATACGCCCGAGCAGTGGCTCAAGTACGCCATCGACAACCTCGAATGGATGCTGGCCGAGGGCGAGCACGAGGTGAACATGATGTCCATCGGCCTGCACCTGCGCATCATCGGCCGGCCCGGCCGCATCTGGGCGCTGGAGAAGTTCCTGGCCCATGCCAGGAAGCGCGCGGACGAAGGCGGCGTCTGGATCGCCACGCGCGAGGAGATCGCCAGCCACTTCGCCCGCGAGGTGCCCTGGCGTGGCTGACGTCGACTGGGCGCGCTGGCTGCGCCCGGGCGACCACCTGGTCTGCTCGCACATGTCGGCCGAGCCGGCCACGCTGATCGCCTCCCTGGCGCGCTGCGCCGACCTGCCGCAGCCGCTGCACCTGATGCTGGGCGTGCCGTTCTCCACGGCCGCCGCCGACCTGCCGGCTGGCTGCGAACTCACCACCTATGGCGGCATCGGCAGCGCGGGCGCGCTGGCGCAGCGTCGGTCCCTGCACCTGAGCCCGCTGCCTTACGGCCGCAGCGACGCCGTCTACCGCGAGGGCAGCTGGCGCTGCGACATTGCGCTGGTGGCGCTGGGCCGCGCGCCGGATGGCCGGCTTTTCATGGCGCCTTCCCACGGCGCGGTGCTGGCGGCGGCGCGCCGCGCGCGCCACGTGATTGCGCAGGTCGGCGCGCGCGTGCCCTGCGTGGCGGGCGCGCAATGGCCCGAAGACCTTCCCATCGCCGCCACGCTGGATACCGGCGAGGGCGCGTGGGTGCTGGAAGAGGGGGCGCCGGGCGCGGTGGAGCAGGCCGTTGCCGCCCACGTGGCGTCCCTGGTGCCCGACGGCGCCTGCCTGCAGGTGGGCATCGGCGCCCTGCCTTCGGCCGTGCTGTCGGCGCTGGCCTCGCACCGGCGCCTGGGCGTGCACACGGGCATGCTGACCGCGGCGCTCTGGCGCCTGGTGGAAAGCGGCGCGGCCGACCATTCGCGCAAGGCGCTGGACCGCGGCCTCGCCGTTACCGGCAGCATCTGCGGTGACGACGCGCTGTACGCCGCCGTTGACGGCAACGCGGGCGTGGTGTTGCGCGAGCCGGCCTATACGCACGATGCGCGGGTCATCGCGGCGCAGCCCGACATGTTCTGCCTGAACAGCGCGCTGGAGGTCGACCTGCTGGGCAACGCCAATGCGGAGACGGTGACCCAGGCGGACGGCCGCTGGCGCTGGGTCGGCGGGGTCGGCGGCCTGCCCGATTTCACCCGGGCCGCCGTGCAGGCGCCGCGGGGCCAGTCGGTGCTGGCGCTGCCGGCG
>JAEZKX010000237.1 GCA_023436025.1 Pseudomonadota bacterium
GACCCTGTTCGCGCTGTCGAACCTATGGATGGTGCGAAAGCAGTTGATGGCGATGACGGGAGTGGTGCGTCCGAAAACAGCATGAAGCCAAGGAACCGGGCGAAAGTGCCCCCCAACGGCAGGGAAATCGGCGGTTTGAGCTGCTTCGCAACTTCAACCGAACATCAGGCTGCCAGTTTCGGACTTGTTCAGACCTTCCTTAGGGGCTGCCGAAGATCATCCCGACGACAAAGGTTCCAAGAATCACCACCGCGACGACGATCAACGGAGCGTTGTATCCCTCCCACCACTTGGGAGCGCCATATGGCTTAACTGCGTTCTGTTTCATTTTGCGAATAATAGCGACCCCGCCCCGTACCGTGCTGCTTGGGTCCAGCTGCGGCCGAGTTCCACATGGCGAGTGGATGGAACGACTCCACGTCCACGGAAGCCGCAAGTGAAAGCCGCAAGCATGACATTGACTTATTGGCGCAGATAGTCTGCCAAAGCTTCGAAGCGTGCCAGTAAGCCCAGCCTCTAGTCCTTCAATCGGTGCCCGTCGCCATGACCTTGAACTTGTTGGATGCCCAGGATAAACCGACGCTGCTGTACACCATCAGCACGTTGGGCAACACGCTGGCCGAAGCCGCTTGGGCTGACGCTTCCACTGACTGCTGACTTAGCTGATGTACTGGAGGCCGGCCGCGATGGACTCGATGAGGTCGGCGGCTTTGATCGTGGTCGTCATGGCTTGCGGGCGGGAAGGGGGAGGGACTCCCGGGATTATCCCAGACGCGCTTGCGGCGTCCCCCGGCGCCTGCCCGCCAACGCCAGCGCCAGCGCCACCACCGCGCCGGCGAGGAAGCCGAACCCGTGGCCGGCCTTGATGGTGTGGGCGACGTACAGGTCCAGACCGGCCTGGATGGCGACGACTGCGAGTGCGAGGCTCCGGCCGGCGCGTCCGGCCGGCAGGACCAGGGCCGCTGCGCACAGCGCCATCAGCGCCTGCGAAGCGCCCGAGCTGACCAGCTGCGGATAGGCGAGCACGCTGGCCAGTTGGCCGAGCGTCCCGCCGACCATGGCGACCAGGGCCACGGTGGCCGGCCCGTGGCGCCGTTCCAGCGCGCCGCCGATGAGGGCCACGCAGGCGGCGTTGAACAGCATGTGCAAGCCATGCACATGCAGGAACTGCGACGTGACCAGCCGCCACCATTGGCTGTGCGCGCCGAGCTCGCCGTTGGCGGCTGCGATCTCCAGCAGCAGGCGCGAGCGCTGGCTCATCCAGATTGGCTGGTCGAGGAGGAGGGCGGTGATGCACCAGGCCAGGACGATCGCGCCGGCCAGCGCGACTGACAGCAGCGGCCGGAATCGTTGTGGTGGGTCGGTTGGGGTGGCGGTCATCGAGTGGCCCCATGAAGCGGGTCCCGCTGGAAAGCACTGGAGGCGTGCGCGCCGAACACCGGCGTCAAGTCGCGCCAGGCGGCAGGGTATCACCGCGCAGCTGCAGGTGGGCGTCCCCGCGGATCCGCTGGGGTGGCGGCCGCTCGCCGAGCAAAGAGTCAGGTCAGATGCGCGCCGGCCGGGCAGCCGGAGAAGGTCGCGGACGTGCCGTGTGCAGCGCCGCGGCGCCCGCATGTGCGTTCCAGGCGGCATCGCGCTGGGTGCGTCGCCCGCAGGGTGCGCATGCGCGAGGCCGCTTGCGCCGCGCGCGCAGGACGGATGATGTTTACCTTCTTCCGTACCCGCGCTATGCTGAGTCCGGTCCGAGAGGAGCACGCGCCATGGCGGAAGATCTCGTCGCACAAGCGGTTTCGCGCCTTCGCATCCACTTGACAGACGCACCGCAGCGGGGGCTGGGTACGGATTCTTTCGCAGCCGCCGTGCTCGCAGGCGGCCTGCGAACTGCCGTTACGGGTCCAGCGGGCCAGACGGCGACGACGGACATGCCACGCGGGATCGGCGGGCAGGCTTCGGCACCCACGCCTGGCTGGTACATGCGCGCCGGAATCGCCAGCTGCACCGCCACGGTGATTGCGCTTCGTGCCGCCGAACTCGGCGTGGGTCTCGACCATCTGGCGGTCAAGGTCACCAGCCGCTCCGATGACTGCGGGATGTTCGGCATTGGCAATGCACCTGCAGGCCCGCTCTCGGCCAGCATGGAGGTCGAGATCCGTTCCGCTGCTGCGCAACCTGCGGTGCTGGAGGAACTGGTGCGATGGGGCATCGCCCACTCGCCGATGGCGGATGCCTTGACGCGTGCGGTGCCGCTGGAGGTCACGGTGCGGGCGGCGCAGTCCTGATCTTGCATCGGCGGTTCCGCTTCTCGCGGCAAGACGCCGTGGCCTGTCTCTCGCGCCGCGCTGGCCTTTCAGGTCCGACTGGGCTTCGCGTTCATGCAGCGCCGGATTCTTGCGACGGCCTGCGCTCCAATGCGCCACGGTCCCAGCCACCCAGGGTGGCTGCGGCCTCGTAGGTGGACTGCAGGAAGTCCAGCAGCGTGGCGTCCGGGTCGGCCGAGGTGCGCACGGCCTCGTACGGCAAGATGAATTCGCGCGCCCCTGCGTGGTAGCGGGCCGCGGCCGGCCGGAAGGGATGGCTGGCATAGCCCTCGGGTTCGGGGTAGGCATAGGCGTAGAACGCGGCGTCGTCCACGGGTCCTCCGCCGGGCCAGAAACCCGCGCTGCTGCACGCGTGCGAATAGGCTTCCACCATCACGTAGTCAGGGCAGTTCGGCGCGCCGCCGGGATGGCGCGGCGCCGGCTGGCCGGAGAAACGCGTCACCGCCAGGTCGAAGCTGCCCCAGAAGAAGTGGGCGGGGCTTTGCTTGCCGACGAAGCCGCCGCGAAAGCGCTTGAACACGCGATCGACCTGCACCAGCGCGCGCCACCAGCGCTCGACGGCTTCCGGATCGTAGGTGGCATGGGTCTCGTCCTCGGCGAAGGGAATCGCCTCCTCCACCTCGACGGGGCGGGCAAGAATGCGTGGCGCGAAGCCCAGCGCGTGCTGGGCCTGGGTGTATTGCGCATGGAACTGCGCGACGCTGAGGCCACCCAGCGGGAACGAACGCACGGCGCCGTCGGCCGTGCGCATCACGAGCAGATGATCGATGAAATCGAAGTCCACCGTGAGCAGGCGTTCGCCCGAAGGCATGGGCGTCGTGGTCAGCCCGCGTTCGGTGACGTACAGCGTGCATTGCCACCAGTGGTTCTCCATGGGCGCCAGGGCCAAGCGGGTCTTGCCGACCACCTGGGTCCACATGTGCACGGTGGCCAGGGTGTCGCGCCAGCCGGCCAGGGGCAGCGCGGGCCAGGTGCCGGCTGCGGGCAATGCGGAGGTGGCCATGCGAATCGGGGCCTTCAGGCGGCCGCGGCGCCGGTGTACGACGGGATGCCGTGCGGCCTCGCAAGCTCCATCGTCGCTACCGGCGTCGCCCGGGCTGCCGCAGCGCGCAGAAGCGCCATGTCGTACGAGGCGGCGCGCAGGCTGCCGCAAAGGCCTGGAACGCTGATCACGAAAGCTTCCTTCCGTCGATTTCCGCGATGGCTGAGCATCGAGGGTGCACCCGGACGCTCGCGAAGACTATACGCCTGTCCGCCGGTTGAGCTTGCGGTGCCTGGCGCCCCGCTGCCGCGTGGACGCGCGCGACAAAGATCTGGATGCGCATGGCTTGCCGCGCGCAGGGGCGCTTCCTATAGTCGTTCCATGGAACATTCGTTGAACGGGAAAGTAGCTGTCGTCACCGGCGGCACGACGGGCGTCGGCGCGGGCATCGCGCATGCGCTGGCCGCCGTGGGCGCCCGGGTGGTCGTCACGGACGTGGACCAGGGCCGGATCGACCAGGCGACCGCGTCATCGGCGGGGCGGCTCCTGGGCGAGCGCGCGGACGCGGGGGACGCCGCGCAGATGGACGCGCTGCTGCGGCGGGTCGTGCAGGCGCATGGGTCGCTGGACGTGCTCGTGCTGAATGCGGTGCACGACGCGCATGCGCCGCTGGGACGCATCACCGAGGACCAGTTCGACACGATGATGCGGATCAACCTGCGCGGGCCGCTATTCACCATCCAGGCGGCCGTGCCGCTGATGCGCCCGGGCGGCGCCATCATCCTGATCGGCTCGACCGCTTCCGTCGCGCCGCCGGCCGGGATGGCGGTGTATGGCGCGATCAAGGCGGGCATGCGCGGCATGATGCGGTCGCTGGTCCAGGATCTCGGTGGAACGGGCATTCGCTTGAACATGCTCAGCCCCGGCCCCGTGAACACGGAATCCCTGCGCCGGGCCCTGGTGAAGGCCGCGGGCGAGAAGGAGGCGGCTGCGATCATCGGGTCGATCGCCGGCCGCAGCCCCCTGCGCAGAATCGGTGAGCCGGAAGAGATCGGCCGGACGGCGGTCTTCCTGTCCAGCGACATGGCCAGCTACGTCAACGGCACGGAACTCTTCGCGGACGGCGGCCTGCCGGCGGTGTAGGCGACGTCGACCGCCGCACCCGCGCAAGCCCAACGCACGAGCATGCACGACCTCCAGGAGCTGCCGCCCGGCGACGCGCTGAGCGACACCATCATGACGCTGGGCATCCGCGACGTGCGGTGCAGCCGCTTCGAGGCGAGCGGCGACTGGTCGTTCTCCTTCCCGCCGCAGGAGCGCCTGAAGTTCGTGGCGACGCTGCGCGGGCATGCGTGGCTCCTGGTGCCGCGCTGCGAGCCGCTGATGATCGAGGAAGGCGACGTGTTCCTCATGGGGCCGACGCCGTATGTGGTCGCCGCGCGGCCAGAGCTCGCGCCGGCCACGGGCGCGCCGCTCTATCAGCAGTCCAGCGTGGCGCGGGTCGGCAGCGAGGTGCCGGCGACCACCGTCGGCGTCGGAGGCAGTGTCGCCTTTGCCAGCAGTGGGGCCGAATTCCTGTACGAGGCCTTGCCCATCTTCTTCGTGATCCGCCGGGGCGAACCTGCCGCGAAGGCGATCGTGCGCACGCTGGAGTTGCTGGAAGCGGAGATGGACAGCGCGCGGGCGGGCAGCAGGTTGATCGCCACGCGGCTCGCGGAGGTCCTCCTGGTCGAGGGCATCCGCAGCGGGGTGATCGAGCGCGGAGGGGCGCCGCGCGGCTGGATCGGCGCATTGTCGGACCGTCGGATCGCGGCTGCCCTGGCGCTGCTGCATGCGCAGATGGCCAGGAACTGGACGCTGGACGATCTCTCCACCGCGGTGGGCATGTCCCGGTCGGCCTTCGCCCTGCAGTTCAAGCAGCGGGTGGGCCGCGCGCCGCTGGACTACCTGCGGTACTGGCGGATGATGAAGGCGCGGTCGTCCCTCGCGTCCGGCAGGGTCAGCATCGCCGCGCTCGCCGAAGGCCTGGGCTACAACTCCCAGGCGGCGTTCACCCAGGCGTTCCGGCGACAGTTCGGCTGCACGCCCACGGCCTACCGGCCGCCGGGTCGCAAGGCGCATGCCGCGGACCAGCCGCGTGAGCATCCGCCGCTTTCGGCACCGGTCCCGCCGTAGTCGAGAACAGGGGCGACCCGGTGGGCGAGACGCCCTACCGGATGACTTCGATGGCCGTGACGATGTACATGCCGTCCTTCTTGTCCGCGGTGAAGCGGACCTTGTCGCCCGGCCTGAGGCCCTCCAGCATCCCCCGCTGCGTCGCGGTGAACACCATGGTCATCGCCGGCATGTCCAGGTTGGCCAGCGGTCCGTGGCGCAGTGTCACCTTGCCCTGTTCCAGGTCGATCCTGCGAACCTCACCTTCGGCGCGCGCACTGTCGGCCGTGGAGGGCGCGGCATGGTGTGAGGCATGGTCCCCACCCTGGGTCGTCTGCGCGCCGGCTGCGGACGCCAGGAGAATTGCCGCGGCGGCGAAGAGGTGCATTGCCTTCATTGGAATCTCCATTCACGTTTCGAGGGGGCTGGCGGACACGCTGCACACGCCCGGCCTTGTCGACGAACAGGACCTTGGGGTCCAGCAGAGAGCGCGGGCCAGGACGTGAAGCTTGTCGTCACGGTTTTGCCTGGTTCAGTGGCCGTTGCGGGTTCGGCCGCGCCGCACGGACAGGCCTGCCCTGCCGGCAGCGGGAGCGCGCGCAGGCTCCTGCAGCTGCCCGGTGTACTCATGGGCGACCGTGCCGGCCGGGTGTTTGTAGGGGCCCGGGTCCCGGAAGTCGCCGGGCCGCACGTCATCGCGCACCTTGACGACGCTGAACATGCCGCCCATTCCCACCGGCCCGAACGGACCTCTGCCGGCCATCATGGGAAGGGTGTTGTCGGGGATGGGCATCTCCATCTCGGCCATCTCGTGCATCCCCTTGTCGCCCATCACCATGTAGTCCGGCACCAGTTTGGCGATGCGTTCTGCCAGGCCCCGGTGGTCGACGCCCACCATCGTGGGGATGTCGTGCCCCATCGCATTCATCGTGTGGTGGGACTTGTGGCAGTGCAGGGCCCAGTCTCCCGCGACCGCGTCGAATTCGATCGCGCGCAACTGGCCGACGCCGATGTCCGTGGTGACTTCCGGCCAGCGTGCCGCCTTGCGCACCCACCCGCCGTCCGTGCCGGTCACTTCGAAGTGCGGGCCGTGCATGTGGATGGGGTGGTTCGTCATGGTCAGGTTGCCGATGCGGATGCGCACCCGGTCGCCGGTGCGCGCGACCAGTGGATCGATGCCCGGGAACACGCGGTTGTTCCAGGTCCACATGTTGAACTCGGTCATGGTGCTCACCTTGGGCGTCATCGCGCCAGGCTCCACGTCGTATGCGGCCAGCATGAACATGAAGTCACGGTCGACGCGCATGAACTTGGGGTCCCTAGGGTGCACCACCAGGCAGCCGTACATGCCCAAGGCAAGCTGCAGCTGCTCGTCCAGGTGCGTGTGATAGAAGTGCGACCCGGACCGCAGCAGCGTGAACTCGTAGACGAAGGTCTTGCCCACGGGAATGGGCGGCTGCGTGAGGCCCGACACGCCGTCCATGCCCGAGGGCAGCAGGATGCCGTGCCAATGGATGGCCGTCGGCTCCGGCAAGTGGTTGGTGACGAAGATGCGGATGCGGTCGCCCTCGACCGCCTCGATGGTCGGCCCCGGGCTGGAGCCGTTGAAGCCCCACATGTTCACCTTCATGCCGGGCGCGAACTCGCGCACCACCGGTTCGCACACCAGGTGGAACTCCTTGACGCCGTTGTTCATGCGCCAGGGAAGCGACCATCCGTTGAGGGTGATGACCGGGTTGAACCGAGGCCCGGTCGGCGGCGCCGGCGGGGGCTGGGTGGCGGCGGACGGCTGCACCACGGCTTCCGGCAAGGATGCGGCTGCAACGCGGCTCACCGCGGTCGCGCCGAGCGCCAAGGCGCCGGCGGTCCTGAAGAAGTTGCGACGATCCGGCATGGTCTTCCTTCTCAGTGGCTTGCGGCGGGGACCGTGCCCGGTGTTGCCGCGGGTGGCGCGACACCGCTCGCGCCGGGCGACCGGCCGGTCAGGGCGGTCTGGAGCCTGGTGTCCGCGATCCAGAAGTCGCGCAGCGCCTGCACGTAGCCGGTGACGCCGGCGATCTGTTCGCGCGCGTCCGTCAACAGCTCGAACACGCTGATGAGCATCGCGTTGTAGCGAAGCAGGTTCTCCTCGGAAATGCGCTTGCGCAGCGGCACGACTTCGTCGCGGTAGTGCTTCGCCAGGTCGTAGGCCGTGCGGTACGCTGAATAGGCCTCGCGGACTTCGGAGCGGGCGTTGACCGCGACCTCCGCGGTCCGGTTCACCGCCTGCATGTAGGCCGCCTCGGCCCGCGCCGCGCGCGTCGCGCCGAAGTCGAAGAGCGGCAGCTCCAGTTCGACCTCGTATCCGTTCGCACGCGGGGCGCCGGCCTCGCTCTTGTTTTGGTAGGCCACCTCGAGGACGTTCACCAGCCGGGTGGCCTTGGTGAGCCCGAGGGACCTGGCCGTCGCCGCCGCCGAGCGCCGGGCCATCAGCACGTCCAGCCGCTTGTCCATGGCCGTCTGCTCCGCGCTTCGGGGTTCGGTCGCCTGCGCCGGCAGGTCTGGCAGCCGTTGCGGCAAGCGGAAGTCCAGCTGCTCACCATGAAGGCCCAGGAGGCGGGTGAGCTTCTCCCGCGCCGCGGTGGCCTGGTCCTGCGCGCGTGCGAGCTGCGCGGTGGCGTCGGCATAGAAGGCCTGCTCGCGCAACTGCGCGAGCTTGTTGAAGTTGCCGGCCTGCAGCATGCGCCTGGCGAGCTCGTTGGAGACCTCCGCGGTCTCCTGGACCTGCTGGAAGAACTGCACCAGCTCCTGGGCCGCAACCGCTTCGAAGAAGGCGCTGCGCGCGTCCGCTGCCAGGCCGACGGCGTCATAGGCCGCCTGGTACTGCGCCTGCTCGAAGCGGCGCTGGCCCACCTCCCGGGCCACCGGCATGGTCAGCAGGCCCAGCACATCGAACAGCAGCGCGCGCTCGATTTCCAGGTCCGCGCCCGTGCCCATGCGGCCGAAACGGAAAGACGGGTTCTTCAGCCGTCCAGCCCGCACCAGATCCGACTCCGCAATGCCCAAGTCCGCGAACCGGGCCTGCAGGCCGCGGTTGTTCAGCAGCGCGATCTCTACGGCCGATTCGGGGCCGAGCGGGCTCCCGAGGAGTTCGGCGACGCGGGTGCGCGCCAGTTGCCGCTCGGCAGGCCCGCGTTGCGCGGCAACGCCCAGTCCGGTGCGCTCCTTGGTCAGCTGCGAGACCGTGTCGAAGCCACCATCCGGCGAGAAGGAGGCGCAGCCTGCGAGCAAGATCGAAGCTGCCGCGACCGTGCTCAGGCGCTTCATCGCTGGCCTCCGTGGTGGTGACCGCCGTGCACCGG